>CAMCMW010000146.1 GCA_945876155.1 uncultured Ruminococcus sp.
TTTTACTTCTTTGCATTAGCCAGCATAAGCTTGATTCTGTTTTCCTGATTTACCTTTGTAGCACCCGGGTCGTAGTCAATGGCAACGATATTTGCTCCCGGATACGCCTCCTTGATAACTCTCGACATACCCTTTGCAACGATATGATTAGGCAGACATCCGAAGGGCTGAGTGCAGATGATATTTTCCGTACCCGTTTCAGCAAGTGCCGCCATTTCAGCAGGGATAAGCCAGCCCTCGCCCATGTTTACCCCAAGGCTCATGTATTTGTCAGCAAGCTTTCTGATATGGTCAAAATCGTGAGGTGCTTCAAAAACGCCGTGTTCCTCAATAGTTTTTATGACTGTTTTCTGAACACTGTGAATAAAGTCATAGCCGATTTTGCTGACAATCGTCTTTTTGTTTTTGAACTGGTAAAGCTTGCTGTCTGCCACTGAACCGGCAAGGCAGTACATAACAAACTCCATAAGAGCCGGAACTATTGGCTCACAGCCCTCGGACAGGAGAAATTCCTCAAGGTGATTGTTGGCAAGAGGGGAGTATTTTACGTAAATATCTCCCACGATTCCGACACGAATCTTCTTTTCCTTTGTGCGTTCGATTTTAGCAAAATCGTCAAGTATCATACGGCAGTACTTTTTGCATTTGAGAAACTCTCTCTTGTCAAAAACTGTAGTCAGTTTCTGCTGCCACTTTTCCCTTACCTTTTCAGAATCGCCGCTGTGTATCTCATAAGGCTTGCACTGATTGTAAAGTGACATCAGCAAATCGCCGTAGAAAACCGCATAAATTACCTTTATAAGCAGTGGCAGAGTGAGTGAAAGACCCGTGCCTTTTTCAAGACCGCTGAGGTTCAGTGAAATTACCGGCACCTGCGGAAATTCCTTTTCCAGTGCCTTTCTCAGCAGGTGAATGTAGTTTGACGCACGACAGCCGCCGCCTGTCTGAGTGAGCATAAGGGCGGTCTTGTTGACGTCGTATTTACCGCTTTTGAGGGCGTTTATAAACTGTCCTATAACAAGCAGTGCCGGATAGCAGGTGTCGTTATGAACGTTTTTCAGTCCCTCGTCGACTACTTCTCTTGTTGAAGTCTGGAGCAACTCAACATGATAGCCGTACTTTTTAAGAATATTTATAATAAGCTTGAAATGAACAGGCAGCATATCCGGTACAAGAATTGTGTAGCTGTCTTTCATTTCTTCTTTAAAAACTGGATAATCCATTAATTTTATCTCCTGAATTTATCTTTCTTCCATTGCCGCAACAAGACTTCTCAGTCTTATCTTTGCCGCTCCGAGATTGTTGATTTCGTCAATTTTCAGCTGGGTGTAAAGCTTACCCTTTGATTCGAGTATTTCTCGTACCTCGTCGGTTGTAATGGCATCAATACCGCAGCCGAATGAAACAAGCTGTACAAGCTGCATATCGGGCTGTGTGGTCACATACTGCGCCGCCCTGTAAAGCCTTGCGTGATAGCTCCACTGGTTGAGTACCTTAGGGTGCGGATAATGACCATGCTGGAAAACTGCGTCCTCGGAAACCACAGCCATTCCAAGACTTGTAATAAGCTTGTGAATACCGTGGTTTATTTCCTTGTCGATATGGTAAGGACGTCCGGAGAGAACTATAATCTTCTGACCGTTTTCACGTGCTTTTCTGATTACCTGTTCGCCCCTGTTGAAAACTTCGTTTCTGAAATCGGCAAGTGCGTTATATGCTTTCTTTACAGCATTTTTAACCTGTGACTTCTTTACACCGTAACCCGAAAGAACGTCCGACATAACTGAGATAACATTCTTTTCCCTGTTGAGGTCAAGGTATGGGTGAATGAAGTTTTTATCGTTAAGACGGCTGTTGTTCGCCTTTAAAAGTTCCGGATAGTATGCAACGACAGGGCAGTTGAAATGGTTGTCGCTTTCGCCCTCGTCAATGTTGTAGCTCATGCACGGATAGAAAATGAAATCAACTTTCTTTTCAAGCAGTTCCTCAATATGACCGTGAACAAGCTTTGCCGGATAGCACACCGTATCAGACGGGATAGTGTGCTGACCCTTATAATAGGTATCTCTTGAACTTTCCCCTGAAATAACGATTTCCATGTCAAGTTCTTCAAAGAATGTTTTCCAGAAAGGAAGAAGTTCGTAAAAATTCAGAGCAAGAGGAAGTCCGACCTTAGCCTTTGAACCGTGGCTTTCCCTGCACATATCAAGCAGATAGTTGTACTTGAACTCATAAAGGCTTTCGTCACCGCTTGACTGTGCCTTTCCTGCACCCTTTTCGCACTTGTTTCCGGAGATGAACTTGCGTCCGTTTCCGAAATTGATTATGTTAAGACTGCATTTGCCTGTACAGCCGCCGCACTGGGCGGACTTTGAGGTATAGCTGAAATTCTGAAGGTCTTCGGGAGAGATGATGGCAGACTGTCCCTTTGACTTTTCTTTTGCGTACAAAGCCGCACCGAATGCGCCCATAAGTCCGGAAATTGCAGGTCTGATAACGTTTCTGCCCATTTCCTTTTCAAATGCTCTCAAAACTGCGTCGTTTAAGAACGTACCGCCCTGTACAACAATATTTTTTCCAAGCTCGTCGGGGGATTTTGCACGGATAACCTTGTAAATTGCATTCTTGATAATGGAAGATGAAAGTCCGGCTGAAATGTCCTCAACTGTTGCACCGTCTTTCTGTGCCTGTTTTACACTGCTGTTCATGAATACGGTACAGCGCGAGCCTAAGTCAACAGGGTGCTTTGCCATGATACCAAGCTGTGCAAAATCAGCAATGTCGTAGCCCAGAGCAAGGGCAAAAGTCTGAATGAACGAACCGCAGCCGGAGGAACAAGCCTCGTTGAGCATGATACTGTCAATGCTGTGATTTTTTATCTTAAAGCACTTGATATCCTGTCCGCCGATATCAATAATAAAGTCTACCTCCGGACAGAAATAAGACGCCGCCTTGAAGTGTGCAACAGTTTCAACGATACCGAAATCTATGGAAAGACCGGCTTTGATAAGCTCCTCGCCGTAGCCTGTTACAGCTGAACCCTTTATGACTATTTCCGGATTCATCTGACTGTAAATTTCTTTCAGCTTTGAAGTTATCTTATCCAGCGGCTGTCCCTGGTTTGAAGAATAGTGCTGGTAAAGCAGTCTGCCGTCGCCGGTTATAAGGACGAGTTTTGTTGTAGTCGAACCGGCGTCGATTCCCAGATAGGCGTCACCCTTGTATGTACGCATATCAGCATATTTAAGGTCATGCTGCTTGTGCCTTGCAATAAACTCTTCATATTCCTGCTGTGAATTGAAAAGCGGTTCGCCTGTTACAACTCCGCCGGACGCCTTTGCATTGTTTATCTTGTTCAAAAGAGCGTCAATTGTAAATTCCTCGTTACCGTTCTGAGCAAACAGCGCACAGCCCAGTGCCACAAAAACAGGCGCTTCTTCCGGGAAAAGAGCAGTTTCGCCCTCTTTGAGAGAGAGGGTGTCGATAAACGCTTTACGCAGTCCTTTAAGGAATGAAAGAGGACCGCCTAAAAACAGCACCTTTCCTTCGATAGTTCTGCCCTGTGCAAGACCGGAAACAGTCTGGTCGACCACAGCCTGGAAAATACTTGCGCATATATCCTTTCTTTCAGCCCCCTGATTAAGCAGCGGCTGAATGTCTGATTTTGCAAATACTCCGCAGCGTGAGGCAATAGGGTAGACTTTTGTTGCATCAAGCGCCATTTTGTCCATTTCCGGGACTGTAACCGCAAGGAGAGTCGCCATCTGGTCAATAAACGCACCAGTACCGCCGGCGCAGGAGCCGTTCATTCTCTGCTCCACCCCTCCGGTCATGAAGATTATCTTTGCGTCCTCACCGCCCAGTTCGATTACAGCGTCAACGTCCGGGAAGCGTTCCTTTACAGCAATAAATGCGGAATTTACTTCCTGTACAAATGGGATTTCTGCCCCTGTTGCAAGACCAAGTCCGGCAGAACCGGTCATACATACTCTGAAAGTATCCTCCGGAAATTTTTCAGCTATAATTTCAAGCTGTTCCTTTACAGCATCCCTTACTTTTGAGAAGTGGCGCTGATATTCAGAATAAATAATATCCTTTTTGTCGTTTATAATGACTGTCTTGACTGTTGTTGAGCCAACGTCAATACCAAGAGAATAAATTGACATTCTTTATACTCCGTTCTAATAAAAATAATTTGTCTGCGAATTATTATATCGGAAAATCGAAGATTTTTTGATATAATTACCCGATATGCAGGGAGCAAATTTTTAATTTGCGTATCTGCAAGGGCTTTTAAATAAATATAATAAGTTGCTTGCGACTTATTATAACACAAAATTTTAAAAATGAAAAGTGAAATTATCTTGATTTCAGAAACTTTTCAACTTCCGAAATGTCGCCGCTGGTTCTGATAAGTACATAACCGGTTTTTTCGCAGACTCTGTTTACAAAATCGTCACGCTCCATGCGGTCGGGTCTGCTGTGGGAACTGTCGTCAAGCTCTATGAGGTACCTGACTTCCATATTTTCCGGGTTTACCAGTCCGAAATCTATGTGCTTTGAGCTTATCCTTGAAAAGAATCTGCCGAACTCCTTAGTCTTTTCCGTGTCCACTTCAATTAAGTCGGCAAGACGTATCTTTGCGATTATTCCCAGACCGTAGCGGTCGGCTAAGGGTTTCAGCTTTTTGTAAAAAATCCACTCGTATTTGGTCAGCAGATATTTTTTGCGGTAGGGGAGAAAGCGGTTGTTTTTGTATGAATGTTTTGAACGGTAAATGCAGTAAAAACCGAAAACAATAATAAGTATGGCGGCAATTGCAATAAGTGTTTCAGCGTCCAAAGTGCTTTACCGCCTCGTTCAGAATAATATCCGCAGCGCTTTCCTTGCTCATTACCGGAAGTTCTCTTTGGGAATCCGGAGTTATAAGGGTGATGATGTTTGTGTCAGTACCAAACCCGGCCCCCTCTGTTTTAAGACTGTTTGCTGCAATCATGTCACAGCCTTTTTTCGCAAGCTTTTTGCGTGAATTTTCAATGAGATTTTCAGTTTCCATGGAAAATCCGCAGATAAACTGACTGTCTTTTCTCCGTCTGCAAACTTCTGCCAGAATATCGTCAGTCCTTTCCAGTTTTATCACTGCGTCTGAATCCGACTTCTTGATTTTGTTTTCGGCAACTGTTTCCGGACGGTAATCCGCAACCGCCGCCGCCATAATTATAATATCTGCATTTTCCGCATTTTCCAAAACCGCATTGTACATTTCGAGTGCGCTT
>CAMCMW010000147.1 GCA_945876155.1 uncultured Ruminococcus sp.
AATTCCAGAATGATATGACAACATTCAACAGTGCTGACGATATATTAACCTTACTTGTACATCTCGGATACCTTACGTTTGATTTCTATACAAAACAAGTCTGGATTCCAAATAGCGAAGTTGCTCAGGAATTTATCAATTCTATCGAAGACGGCGGCTGGGAAGAAGTTATGCGGTCGATAAAATCTTCAGATGAACTTCTGAAAGCAACCCTTGACTGTGACGAAGAGAAGGTTGCCGGAATGATTGAGCAGTCCCACCAGGACAATACTTCAATCCTGAAATACAACGACGAAAATTCTCTTGCCTGCGTTATCTCACTCGCCTACTATTCCGCAAGAAAAACCTATACATCTGAGCGTGAGCTGCCTGCCGGAAAAGGCTTTGCAGACCTGGTATTCAGACCAAGAACCAACTGCCACACCCCTGCCCTTATCGTTGAGATAAAGTATGACCAGTCCGCTGAGAGTGCCATTGAGCAGATAAAAAACAGGCAGTACACCGACGGTCTGAAAGATTACTCCGGTGAGATGCTGCTTGTGGGTATCAACTACGACAAGGATTCTAAAAAACATTCCTGCAGGATTGAAAGTATTACGCTGAACAAATAAAATTATACATCTCACAAAAAATAAGGAGCTCGTCTGAACTCCTTATTTTTATTTTTCACTGTCTATTATTTTATTGAAGTACTCATCCATAAGTCCGTCAGCTTTGAGACGTTCTCCATCAAATGTTTCCTGATACACATTCTTATAAACATCAGGGGTACTCCAACCGCCCATTTCCATTGCGTACTTTTCCGGTACATTCAGCATTGCCGCTGTACTTGCAAAAATGTGACGGCAATCGTGAAAACGTATATCTTCCATTCCATTGGCTGTGAGCAATTTCTTAAAGCGTTTGCGTATGGTATTATGAGTAACCGGAACAATACGGTCAGTATCTTTTTTGTGGGGAACTTTTTGGATCAGATTATAAATATGTAAAGGAAGATTCACACTTCTTACGCTTTTTACAGTTTTGCAGTGGTCAACCTCTGCCCAGCCTCCATCAACCTTTACTATCTCTCTTCGGATGTAAAGACGTTTGTTTTCAATGTCGATATCTCTGAACTGTAACCCTGCTACTTCTCCTATTCTGAGTGACAGCCACATAGACAGAAGAACAGGCAGTTCACTGTCCGTGCCTTTGACAATTTTATAGATTTCAGTTGCTGTCGGAAGTTTACGTTCCCGTATTTCTTTTTTAGGCAGCCTGATGCTGTTGAGCTTGATGTTAATATCATTGGCATTCAGGACTGCTCTCAGAAATCCGTAAGCATTTTTGACAGACTTGTGGCTGAGTCGTCTGGCATCAATATTGATAGCCATCTGAATATCCTTAGCTGTCAGTTCTTCAAGCTTAATGTCCATGATGAATTGAAGTTTATTTCTCACAAGCTCTCTGTAATTACAAATCGTTGTCGGTTCAAGTACTTTGCTTCTGCTCTCAATAAACTGAAGCATTGCCTCTTTTACAGTATACGGAGCATTTTTCTCTTCCATAATATGCTTGAGCCATTTTGTTGCCTTAACTATTACCTCATCTGGTGAACTGCCTGTGATTTTTGCCTTTTTGCGGTGTTTTCCACAGCCCTCGGAAACCCATGTTATGTAGCTCCCGCTGTCAGTCTGAGTGATTTTGAAATTCTTTTTCATTTCTGCCTCCTTGTTTTACGGGACAGACAAAATGCCTGTCCCGATTATTATTATGCCGCCGCCAGAAAATCTGTAAGGCTCATATCAGTGATAATAAGAAATCTGTCAATTGTTTTTAAGGTAATACAGCTTGGGTCTGTATCATAATTGTGAAGCGTTCTTTCGGTACAGCCAAGATAATCGGCAAGCTCGTGGTCAGTGATATCGTTAATGTTCTGCCAGTAACGAACCTTGCACCAAATGGTTTTCTGAAGTGGAATGCGCTTGTTTTTGCCTTTTGCAGCCATTTTTATTCCTCCCTGACTATCGCAATATGGTGTGACAGCAGCCCGGACATCAGGCTGCTTATCACTATTATAATATACAATCGAATTCAGCTATTTTTACCAACAAATCCTGCCAATATTGTTTCTGGTGTGTCTTTTCTGAAATCGTATACCACTTCTCCGGTTTCGGAGGAGATGATGTAATTCGGATCTAAGTCAAAGTCTATCAGTGATGGAACAAATTCTTCACACAGATGCTTTATGCACTTCAATTCCGGAGACGGAAGTTCCGGTAACATAGCTATCATATTTATTATGCAGGCAATGACCATATAATCGTCTGTGAAAAGGTTTGTGTCCATGCAAACCAGTTTGTATGTAACTTCATTCAGAGCGCAAAGCATCTCGCAGAATTTACCAAATTGTTCTTTCACCTCAATCTGGTAAATATCTATTTTCTTATGAGCATCATAATGCTCTTGTACATCTGAATAAAACTCACCGAATTCCTCCATCCAGTCAGCAATAGCGGTTACCTTCTTCATATACATCTGTTTATTTGTTTTCATAACGAAAACCTCCTTAAAAAATTAAATTTATTTTAATATGCCACCTGATGTTGCTCAGGCAGGATATTATGAACTTTGCTTATCTTCCATTAATGCCCAACTCCTAAGATACTTGACATTACACCAGCAATGTGATACCCTAATATGGTGATAAATTCCGGCATAAAGCCGGCAACCCCAACAGGAGAATATGTGCTTTGAGTTTCTAAATATCAACTATTGATTTAACTTTGCAGTCAAATCGTTTATAATGACATTTTTTAAGGCAATACCGCATAATTATTGTCGTACAGATGCGCAGTCAGATTTTTCGGCAGATTGCATAAAAATCTCGCAGGCATACTGGCGTATGTCAAGAGATTTTTGTGTGATATGACGGAAAATCTGCAAGCAGATGTGCGGCAAAAGCGATAGCTGTTAATTGTGCGGTGTTGCCTTAAAACAAGCTGTACTGTCAAAGCATTTGGAGCAGGCGGTGTATTCCTCTGACCTGGTGAAAATCCTTGTACGCCCTTTCCATTGCCTTGATTTGGAAATCGTTTCACTTCTTTTCCCTCCTTGATTTCTGTTCTCAATAATCCCTGTTTCCATGTTATCACAGGTAATTCAGGCTGTCAATTGGTATAAGGACATTTCGTCATGTTTTTTTACTAATTCTTGTATTTTCCTAATTTGAGGAAAATATGAGTAAAAAAGTAGTGTATCATTAACAATATATAAGGAAAAGCAATAATAATTTTCCTAATCTGCATAAAGTAAAGGAATGAGTCAAAAATGACCTCAAAGGAATTTTTAAAAACCGCATGTAATATTTTGTTTAGCAGCATAGATATTGCAATTGAAACAGAACTAAATGAAGATGGTTCAATGGCAGCAAAGAAAGTCAGATCCAATACAATTTCAAAATACCTGAAAAACGGCAAATGCAAGCCATACAGCCCAAAAGTTAAAAATATTTTTCTCAAAAGAGTGCGTTACAGTATTTTCCCGGAAGAATTCCAGCTCAACTCATCAGAAATGGAAATAAAGGTATTCCTCAATAAGTGTATTTATCTTCTTTCCACATTGTTTAATTTGAATTTCTGCTTTTTGAAGTCAGATGACTTTGAAGAATACAGAAAAAACGTCTATTATTTTGTAGAAAAATTTACTGATCTGTTTTCAAACGAATATGAGTTAGAACAAGAGGATATAAGAAGTTTTATCCTTATAGAATTTTGTCGGAATATGAATTCAAAGAATTTATTTACTAAAGATGATATTGATGAATATCTTTTGGATTTAGGAAATATCAATGCTGCAACTCATTATCTGCCCAAGGAAGCAAGAAATGAAAATTTCAGGTCGATGTATAATAATTCAATTAATTACTTGACCAACTGTAAAGAATTTTTTGAATTTCTGTCCATAAATGATAATGGCAATATTGCGTTGTATAGAGCCTCCAAAAGATTTTACAGAAAGTTTTGCCTTAAATATGACAAAAAGAAAATGAAGAATATTTGGAAAAAAATTGATTTTAAATATTGTTACTGGAAAGACACCTTAATTGAATTAATCTTTGATGAATGCATTACATTTTCCATAGGAGGAGTCCTTGGATATATGGTTAACGTTGCGGGCAGCAATCACAAAATATTAAACTTAATAAACGACTTCGAAACATTTACAAAGAAGTGCAACACTCCAGAAGCATATAATATTTTTCGAAAATACTCAGCAGAAATTGATAAACAAACTCTTGGAGAAAAAAACGATGCTGACAAATACGATAAAATCGTAGACAAAAATATATTTATAACAATTAACAAATATTACAGTGAGCTATATAGAAATTTACAAAAAACAAAAAAATACAACATTATCAAAAAAACAATCTATATGTGTCTTAATGTAGAATTAGAGCCGTAACTGTTCAGTGGTTTCCGATAATAAATATATAAGCATTTCATCATATAGTCAATAGTTATTTAACAAAAAGACTTACCATATCTTATCAGGAATTTTTTATTGCACAGCACTGTAAAATGTGGTATAATAATAAAAAGAATAGAGCGAATAAGAGGTGTCATAAATGGGAATCTATCTGAATCCGGGAAATACCGACTTTTTTAATTCTGTAAATCATTCCCAGTTATATGTAGATAAAACAGAGCTTATCAATTATACTAACCAAGTATTATTTGGTGAACAGAAATACATCTGTGTAAGCCGTCCAAGACGTTTCGGAAAATCTATGGCAGCTAATATGCTGACAGCATATTATAGTCGTGGCTGTGATTCGAAAGAAATGTTCAGCAAACTCAAAATTTCCAGAGCAGACACCTTTGAAAAGCACCTGAATAAATACAATGTTATTCATATTAATATGGCAAACTTTTTAGGTCGCTATGATTCCATCACTGAAACACTTGATTATCTTCAAAAAAGAATTTTACATGAAATAAAAAAAGAATACAGAGATGTTGATTGCTTTGACTGGAACGATCTTGTTTCAGTTCTTGAAGAGATATTTGATGATAAAAAAGTACCCTTTGTATTCATTATTGATGAATGGGACTGCATTTTCAGAGAACATAAAAACAATACTGAGGCACAGACAAAATATCTTGACTTTCTTCGCAATCTTCTGAAAGACCAGAGTTATGTTGCCCTTGCGTATATGACTGGTATTCTTCCTATTAAAAAATACGGCAAACATTCAGCAATAAATGTCTTCTATGAATACTCAA
>CAMCMW010000148.1 GCA_945876155.1 uncultured Ruminococcus sp.
GCCTGATAGATGAACTCAGCAGCCTTGTCAGCGTCAGAAAAGAAAGTCTCGTAAGTATATCCCTTTTCGGAAAGGTAATCAAGGTCAAGGTCCTCAACCTCGCAGTAGTACACGTTACTGCACGCTCTGCTGTAATCAACATGGGTATACTCCTTGTCAATGTGTTTGACTGCAGGGTCATAAAAACTAATAACAGCAGTATTTTCGGGAAATTCACTCTTGACAATGATTTCCTCAATTTCTTTTCTTGAATAGATAGATACCCTCATATTTCCCCCTTTTTTATATATAATTTACAATATGCGTTGAAT
Source organism: uncultured Ruminococcus sp. (assembly GCA_945876155.1). Lineage (GTDB taxonomy): Bacteria > Bacillota > Clostridia > Oscillospirales > Ruminococcaceae > Porcipelethomonas. Next base: position 312 of record CAMCMW010000148.1, read on the forward strand.
TTATCAAAAATTCTCCAATGTTAAAATCCGGTTGTCACTGATTCTTGCATCAATTATATCACACAAAAATTGAAATTCCGAAGATGTGAGCGGCAAAACGGAAATTTCTCTCTTTTGCATAAAACAATGGTGCCGGAAATGTGCAATATGTTTAGAACACCTATAAAATCAGTGATATTTGGCTTTTGTGATTATATTATAGCATACGGTATGGGTTAAAAACGTCCCATGTCTGTTATATATCTTCCCACGCCAGTTCCTGAATCCTATAGATCATTTCCTCGCAGACTTCTTCTATCTTCTCACGCTTACTTTCCATAGAAAGCTCTAATCTGTAAGATTTTCCTGTTGTAAGGCAATTAAGAATAATATCTAAATTCCTGCCATTTGGCTCAAACTGTATTTTGATAAGCCTGTCATGCAGATTGAAATATCGATCTGCTATTATGTAACTTCCCCGAATATATGGAAGATCCCGAAAAGGATTCCTGACTATATACAGCACATCCTCTTCCTTTCTTCCGACTAACGCATCTCTGAGCAGGTCGTGCTCCCATTCGGAATCCGAGACACTGAATTCGATAATCTCAGGTTCCAGTGCCATATCCCGTATCAGGTTGATAAGGTATTCCGGATTATCTTCTGCCTGGTCAACGACCATTGAGCAGTTTATACCTGTATCAAGGCAGTAAATAACTACGTCAATATACCCGTTTTCCTCCCACATAACATGGGGTGTAAAGTACACATTGACCTGTCGGTCATGAAGTTCGAGGATAAAATTTTCTCCGCCTGTATCCTTCCAGTACTCCTCGATTGTGTCCTCATAGCACATACGGTATTTTTTTACAAGTATATCTCTTAACTCATTATACTCTTCTTCGGGATCGGATGTTTTTATCTCGTAAACGTCCAGGTCCTCGACATCGAGCGCAAGCCAGAGAATCATTCTCAGCAGTTCTTGTGTATTCTGAGCTGAACCGTCATAGAGTCCGCTTAAACTCCTTAAAATTTCGGAACAACGCAGTTCGACTGACACATGGTCACCGTAATCGAAAAAATTAATCTTTATGTTTCTGTTGTTATACTTTATCCAATGTTCCTCCGTACCTTCCAGACGGAATTTGATATATGCCTCGAAGAATTCCTGACATATCTCTAAATACTTTTTTCTTGAATAATCCATACGTTACCTCCTGTCGAAAAAACGGGCTTATGTTTACGCAACAATTATAACATACAAAAAATGAAATTCCGAAGATGTGAGTGGTAAAATGAAAAATTCTCCCTTTTGCACAAAACAGCAGTATTGAAAATGTGAAATATGTAGAAAATTCCACTATGACAGTTTTGTTTCATTTATTTCAGAAATCCCTGTTTTTCCTTAACAAGAGCATTTTGATTACAAATTATTTTTTTGGACATACGTCTGTCTGCTGCGACAAGTATAATATAAACATGGAGTTACAAATCCTGAAAATCATCAGAAAGTAAGTCCGTAAATGCAAGGGACAGGCGTTTATTGTCTGGAGAAAGAGTATGGAACTTTTCCGGCAGAGCCACATCATATCGCCGTCTTGCAGGATTTTTGCCGATTTGTTTATAGTAAAGTGTCATTATGTATCACCTCTTAAATAAAAATATAAGAACTTTTGGGAAAAGTAAGCATAATATAAGTTGAAAAATTGCTTGACAACAGATAAAATATAACTTATAATAAGAATAAATACGAAACAAATCGAAAAAATCATTTTAAAGATAGAAAATTGTAAAGGCAGGAATGTACAATGGGTAAAATTATGCTTAGAAGAACAGACAGAAAATGTGCTTTGTGCAAACATTGGAATGGTGCTATGGGCAGTCAGACCATTCAGCCAAAATTGGGTGGGTACTTTCAGGTTGAAATGACTGAAAAGCAGGCTTGCTATCAGAAAACCTGTCAGACAGCAGCAAACTTCAGCTGTTCAAAGTTTGAATCAAGATATTAAAAAATGGAGGGAATCTAAATGGCAAAAACAGTAAAAGTCAGTTATGATGCTGAGTCGTTGAAAACAACGATAACAGCAGACGGAAAATCTTTTGATGCGTCAAGAATTGATGGTAAGGAAATTGCCGATTGGGCATATCCGTTTATGATGCGCAAAGTAAAGTGGAATGGATTCTATGATGAAATGGTTGAATTTCTCGGAGGAGAAAAGGAGTTCAATCTTGTATTTGATGGTTCAGAATCAGATCTGAATGAGCTGAAAGAGGCGCTGGAAGATGCACCTGTCACAATTATTTCTGAGGATAATTCCGGAAACAATGTTGTAATTGAGTACGATCAGAATTCACTTACTACCAGTATCACCGTCAATGGAAAATCTTTTGATACATCAAGAATCGATGGAAAGGAAATCGAGGATTGGGTGTACCCGTTTATGATGCGTAAAGTGAAATGGGATGGTATTTTTGAGGAACTTTCCAAAGTGACAGGTTCTGAGGAATATGTGATTCAGTTTTCCGGCAGCGATGAGGCAATGAAGGCTCTGATGGAGGAGTGTCCGGCAACAGTTACGATTAAAAAAGGCAGCAATTCAGCTGGTACATCTTCTGAAAAAATAGCAGAACTTGAAAATCAGGCAAGTCAATTTGACAGTGAAGAAAAATATGAGGAAGCATTCAAGCTGCGTATGAAAGCCGCTGATATGGGCAGTGCGCTTTCTATCAGCAATATTGGCTGGCATTATCAGTTTGGATATGGTGTGGAGCAGGACTATGAAAAAGCCTTTGGTTATTATAAAAAGGCTGCTGACATGGGAAATGCCTGGTCACAGGTAAAAACAGGCTATTTTTATAATAACGGTTATGGCTGTGAGGAGAATGAAAATTTAGCATTTTCTTATTTTATGAAAGCAGCTGAGCAAGATAATGCAGAAGGGCAGTACTGGGTTGGTATGTGCTATAAGAATGAATGGGGAACGTCGGATGACGATAGCAAAGCGTTTTCATGGTTCTCAAAATCACATAAAAACGGATATACTTCGGGTACTACTCAACTTGGTATCTATTATTGGAATGGATGGGGCTGTGCAGAAAACAAAGGAAAGGCTAAAGGTCTCTGGAATGAAGCGGCTAATAAAGACGATGCTTTAGCTGCAAATTCACTTGGTGAAGCGCATTTTTATGAGAATAATAATAACAAGGCGTTCTTTTATTTTAATAAAGCATATAAATTAGGATACAAAGATGCTGCAGCCAACCTTGCATTATGTATTGAGAATGGCTGGGGAACACAGGCAAATTACAGGAAAGCAGTAGAAATACTGGAAGAAAATCTTGATGAACATCCTGAGTACTACATACAGCTTGGAAAGATATTCTTCCCTCTCTATACAAGTTATCATAATTATAATAAAGCTGCTGTATACTTTCAGAAGGCAGTAGAACATGAATTTGTAGAAGGATATTATTTACTTGGTATGTGTTATAGTGAAGGATGGGGTGTTCCGAAGGATAAGGAAAAAGCAAAAGAACTTCTGCAAGTTGCTGCAAATAGTGGACATACAGATGCACAGGAATTGCTTAATGACATTGCCAAAACAGAAGGCTATTTGGATACGGCGAAGAAAATTGGAAAAGGGGCACTTGGTTTGCTGGGAGCATTTGCTCAGGGTTATTCACAGGCTTCACAGTATGATTATTATGATGATGACGACGATGACGAGTATTAAAGATTGGGGGAGATGACAGTATGAATAATGAAAGCAAGTCATTTTGGGAGTATGTTAAAGAGCCTGTAGATGGAGTTAAACCGTATTCTGTTTTTACAGCGGCAGTTATTTTGCTGGTACTTGGTGTACTTGATACAGTAGGATGTGTTGTACTTATAATCGCAGCTTTTGTGTTTATGAAAAAAGGACATAAGGGGTTGTCGATGCTGCTGGCATTGACTAATTTCGTCATACCGGATGCTCTGCCTCTGGTAGATGAAATCGGAGGCGTTGTCGCTGTTGTACTTCCTATGTATATGAATTGGAAAAAGCTTACGGATTCTGGAAATAAATAAGTCATTCTATCTGATTGCAGGAATAACGAATATTAAAAAATCTTAGTCACTCTATGTGGCTGAGATTTTTTTCTTGACACATTGATTTTGCTATATTAATGTGATATAATAAGAAAAAAGTCGTAGAGGTGTCATATGGGACTATTTTCTGATATTTTTAACTTGAAAACAAAGACTCTGAAAATCGGTGATGAAAGCCAAAAAACGATTGAATTGCTGAGGACATGGCATAATAGCCATTTTGCAAGCAATAGATATTGTCATAACAAAGCAGCTTATTATCAGAATTACCTCACAGACGGCGGAGAAAAAATTCCATTGGCGCAAATCAGAATACCGATATTACAGCAGGAAATGCCCAAAACAGTCTTTGGAAAAATCAAGGCTATAGCAAAATATCTTGATGAGCCGTACCTTCCATATTTCATTTCAGATTACCATGATAAAATTCATAAGGAAATATGCAGGTTTAAGGAGAATCTGAAAAAGTTTGAAAATCTCAGTGCAAATATAAAAGAAGATTCACTCTTTGAGGAAATAGACCATATATTCAATTCAAAGCTGAAAATACTGTACAATGAGCTTGTTTTCTGTAAGTACGATAAACTTGGCAACGCTGAATACTTTAACAAGATGAATAAGCGGCTGACCTCAGTTTATCAGGATATTCAAAGTCTGAATACCGATTTTGCAGATTATATGTATGCCTTGACGAATACAGAATATGAAAACACAAAACATGATCTGGAATTAATCAGAATAAGAGTTGAATCAATGTCTGAGGTTTCAGAACAATATACAGACGAATTCATGTAAGGAATTGATGGTGGCTATGGCAAAAGTTCTTTCATTTTTTATCAAGTGGAATATTTTATCATTGGTGACGGCAATTGCTAATCAAAGCGT
>CAMCMW010000149.1 GCA_945876155.1 uncultured Ruminococcus sp.
GACTGAGTAATGGCAATTGCTGACTATTTGAGAAAACTCGTTGAACTGAAAAATCAGTTTGTGGCAAATTTGAACAGTATGGGCGTTGCGGCAAGTACGGACGAGAAACTTAATACTCTCGTACCTAAGGTATTGGAGTGTGAGACGGAGCAGAATGTGGAGTTTGTGGAGGGGACTGGTGCTTTTAGTTTTTCAACTATTAAAAGTATAATTATTCCTGATGGTTATACTAATATCAAAAGTTATTTATTTCAAAGTTGTTCATATCTTGAAAGCGCAGCTATACCAACGAGTGTGAAATATATTTATGCGGGTGCATTTGATGGGTGTATAAACCTTACAACATTGACAACTCCAGGTGATATAATATCTGCTGAAGAAATGCCGTTTAGTAGATGTACAAATCTTAAAAAATTAATAATATCCGAGGGAACTACTATCATAGATAGGATACCAATTAATTTTTGCAGTAATTCCAGTTATCACATTAAACAATATATTGAAGAAGTTGTAATTCCTAATGGCGTGACACAAATTGGTGGTGATGGCTCAACAAACAGTAATTTTACTGGTAGCGCCTTTAAAGGTTATTCAAAACTTAAAACAATCAATATTCCTGACAGCGTAACAAGTATTGGAAATTCTGCATTTTACGCATGTTATGCTCTTAGAAATATAACTATTCCTGACAGTGTGACAAGTATAGGAGATTATGCATTTTACTTATGTGGTTTCAACAGCATAACTATTCCTAATGGAGTAACCAGTATTGAAGCTTTTACATTTAGTAAGAGTAGTCTCACAAGCATAACAATTCCAAGTTCAGTGACAAGTATTGGAAATTCTGCATTTAGGGAATGTACAATCCTTGCAAGCATAACAATTCCTGACAGCGTGACGAGTATTGGAGAGTATGCGTTTTACGAATGTAAAAAGCTTACCGACATAACAATCCCGGGGAGCATAACAGTTATTAGTCAATATGCATTTAGCGATTGTACAGGTCTTACAGAAGTAACATTTACGAACGGCACAGTAACTATAGGAGATTATGCGTTTGAAGGATGTACATCTCTTGAAAACTTAATAATTCCGAGCAGTGTAATGAATATAAATACGCATGCGTTTTATAACTGTTCAAGTCTTGCAAATATTTATTATACAGGAACAGAAGAACAATGGAATGCTATGTACAAAAGTTCTTGGGCGGGTATCAGTGGAGCAACAATCCACTACAACTACGTACCTGAATAGGAGGTGAGAATATGAAAATATGGCTCAAACGTGCATTAAGAACATTTTTTCAGACGGCAATCGGCTATCTGGCTGTAAATGTTGCTGTTGTGGACTTTAGCGCAGACGGACAGGCTTTAAAGGCAGCAGTAACGGGGCTTTGTGTTTCGGCAATATCAGCCGGAGTTGCAGCTGCAATGAATTTGAAGGAGGAAGAAAAATGAATATCACAAACAAGTATATTACAAACAACCGTCCTTATGAAAAGAGGGCGAAAACAACAGCAATTGCCGTCCACTATATCGGCAATCCTGGCACTTCCGCAAATGCGAACAGAAATTATTTCCAGAACAATATCTGCGATGTGTCAAGCAACTACATAATCGGTCTGAACGGTGAAATTATCTGCTGTATTCCGCCCGATGAGGTGTCATGGTGTACATGCCAGGCTAACGCTTACAGCCCGTCAATCGAATGTTGTCACCCCGACAGCACCGGAAAGCTTAACAGCAAGACCTATAATAGCCTTGTAGAGCTGTGCGCATACCTCTGTAAAAAGTACAAACTTGATGAAACTGACCTTATAAGGCATTATGATGTTACCGGTAAGGTGTGCCCGAAAGGATTTGTGCCAAAGAGTAAGGGCGGTTCTGACGATAACAGCAACACGGCCTGGAAAAAATTTAAGGCTGATGTTAAGGCTAAACTTGGCGGTACAGCTGCTGTATCAAAGCCGACGGCAAAGGAAATCTACAGAGTGCGCAAGTCCTGGAGCAATGCACAGTCTCAGATTGGTGCTTACTCGTCACTTGACAACGCAAAAAAAGCCTGCAAAACAGGCTACACGGTGTACGACAAAAATGGTAAGGCAGTGTACACCAAAGCTGCGGACAGCTCAATTAAGGTCGGCAGCAAGGTACGTGTAAAATCCGGTGCTAAAGATTACAGCGGAAACATCCTTGCATCATTTGTGTACAAGTCCACATATACCGTCATGGAAATCAGCGGCAGTCGTGCGGTTATTGGTGTCAATGGCACTGTTACTGCGGCGGTACATATAAACAATCTTATAAAGGTGTGACATCATGAGTGTTAAAGAATTGCTTACCAGCGGAGGCGGTGCATTACTTATATTGCTGACATTAATACAGATTGCTCCGGTAAAAATTAACCCCTGGAGCTGGCTTGCTAAAAATATCGGCAAGGCTATCAACGGTGAAGTAATCGAAAAAGTGGACTTGCTTGGGCGTGACGTGAAAACGCTCCGGGACGAGTGCGAGGAACGTGAGGCAACAGCCTGCAGGACCCGTATTCTGCGTTTCGGCGACGAGATTCTCCACGATGTCCGCCACAGCAAGGAGCATTTTGACCAGATACTCATTGACATAACCGCCTACGAAAACTACTGTGCAAGCCACCCCGATTTTCGCAATAACGTGGCGGTGGCTACAATCAAGCGTATTAATCAGGTGTATGCACGGTGTATCAGTGATAATGATTTTTTGGAATAGTTAAAATTAAGCGGCAGGGGTTATTCCTTGCCGCTTTTTTGTGTTATACAAGTGTATCAATAGTGCAGTTAAGTGCATTTGCGATAGCTTTTATAGTTCCGATTGTTACGTTGCTCAAATCATCGCTGTTTTCATACGTGGAGATTTTGCTTTGATTCAGTCCGGTTTTTTCGGAAATTTCTTTTTGGCTAAGCCCCCGGTAAATCCGCATATCTTTAATTGCGTTTGATTCCGGAATTTTTATGCCGTTTAGTCTCAGCTGGGCGAAAAAGTAAGAACAGGCTTTAGTCTCTTTGCCATTTGCAGTTGCTTCGTAAAAACCACCAATGTCTTTAAGCTCATCGTATTTGTCTACATTGTCTAAAACGTAGAATTTATCCGAATTGATGAATTGGGAAGCAAGCAAGAAAAGCGATGATGTCAATCCGCCCCATCTGCCTACAATAAACCGCCTCTCAGGAGGACTTGACTCCTCAGATACAAGATATTTGCCCTCTTTGATGCCAGCGTTGATAATGCAAAGCAGTGTGATGCGCTCACGTTCCGACACCTCATCGACAAAGCAGCCGTCATATATATGCTCAATGCCGATGTAGTTGCCCTCGACGTTGACATAGTGCATTCTGGCGTTGTAATCCCGATTGTAAATTTCCTTTTCGACAATGTAACCGAGCTGTTCGAGTTCGGCTATAAAGTCTTGTGCTTTCATAGTTTATCCTTTCTGCCGGAGCATTGCTGCCCCGGCTCGGTATTTCTTAAAATTCAGTGATAAGTTCCAGACACTCAGCAACCGTGTTATCTTCATCAACGAGTATCTTTGCGATTCTGACATCGTTCTCTTCTCTTGTCAACTCTTTCTCCTTGATGTACTCAACACATTCCTCAAAAGTTCCGTTGAAAAGGTCGTCTGCATACATTGCCTGTTCGATTTCTACGCTGTAAGTTGTTTTCATAATATTACCTCATCTTTCTGCGGAGAATAACCGCTCCGCCCGGTATTTTTTGCTTTATTAATCTATCGGATAAAAGTCGTATTCGAAAAGGTCTGTGAATTTCGGGTCGAGTTTTATGTATTCCTCGAAAAATTCCTGTGTTGTTTCAGCTATAATGTCATGGCTTATCATGTCGTCGTAGTAGCTTTCGATTGTCTCAGCGTCGTAAGTTTTGCCGTTGTAAATAATAGTATTCATAATCTTACCTCTTAATCTTTCTGCCTTTCGGCTGTTGTTTGTTTTTGTCGATTAGCATGGATTTAAGTTTTCCCCTGCCGTTTACTTCCGGTTTAGGTTTTCTCCTGTCCTTACCTTGTGATTATATTATATATCATTATCGGCATAATGTCAATAGATTTTTAATAAAATATTACGATAAAGGTATATTTTATAGAGTTGCACAAATTAAAATGTATGTATTTAGTAAATATATACAAATTATGGAAATCGAATCAGAAATAATTAAGACTCACCTTTTGAAATGCTCCCCTTTTGTTAGACAATGTGATATAATAAAAATATACCGAAATTGAAACTAACGAAAAGGGGGGCATTTTTATGCCAAAAGGACAGCCAAAGAAACGATATAGCCCAGAGTTTAAAATCAAAGTAATAGAAACTATGCACAATGAAGGATTAAGTCACAGAGAAGCAGCAAGAAAATTTGAAATACCAGCACATAATTCAGTAGCAAAATGGGAACGCATCTACCTTGAAGAAGGCAAAGAAGGACTCTGCATCGAACGTAGAGGACGCAAATCCACTGGCAGACCTCCCAAGCTGGGAAAAAAGGTTGAGGAAGATTTAATAGCAGAAGTACAGCGACTTCGTGCGGAGAATGCATACTTAAAAAAATTGAATGCCTTGGTTTCCGAAAGGGTACGGCAAGAGAAAAATCACAAGTGATTTGGGAACTGAGGCATGAATTTAAGATATGGCTGCTCATAGATATCGCCGGAATCCCTCGCAGCACATATTACTATTACAGCAAACAGTTTAATTCTCCAAAACCTGACAAATATGCTGATGTCAAAGCAGAAATCAGACGTATTTATGATGAAAGCAAAGGACGTTACGGATATAGGAGAATAACAAAAGAACTGAAGAAAAAGTATGTTATCAATCATAAGACCGTACAGAAATTAATGCGCAAAATGGGCATTTTCTGCCGTGTCCGTATGCGTAAGTACAATTCGTACAAAGGAGATGTCGGAAGAATAGCACCTAATCTTCTTGAACGTGACTTCAAGGCAGAAAAGCCAAATCAGAAGTGGGTAACGGATGTTACGGAATTTGCTCTATTTGGAATCAAGCTGTATCTTTCACCTATAATTGATTTGTATAATGGTGAGGTTGTTTCATACAATTTAAGCCGTCATCCAAATCTTGCACAGACCACGGATATGCTTGAAAAAGCATTCGCAAAAATTCCCGATAACACCAATCTTATTCTGCATTCAGATCAAGGCTGGCAGTATCAGCATAAGCATTATCAGAAAATGCTCAAAGATAAGGGAA
>CAMCMW010000150.1 GCA_945876155.1 uncultured Ruminococcus sp.
TACTGTAAATGTAATAAACACTACCCGGGATTACTACGCTTGTTATGCTTGCACAGCCATAAAAAGCCTTAGACTCTAAAGTTGCAAGATTCTTCGGTAATTCTATGCCTTCTAAATTTGTACAATTTTTAAAAGCTTCAGATCCAATAGATGTAACGCTTTCAGGAATCGGTGCACTTGTTAAGCTTGTACAATCCATAAAAGCTTCATATCCAATAGATGTAACGCCTTCAGGAAGTGTTACACTTTTTAAGTTTGTGCAACCCTCAAACGCATAAGGTGAAATATCAGTAAGTCCTTCATGGATTGTTATGTTTGTCAGCCCTGTACAACCCTTAAAAGCTTCATAACCTAATGACTCTAAGCTTTCAGGCAATTCAGTTATACTTGTTAAGCTTGGACAATTGTTAAATGCAGCGTAACCAATTGAAGTAACACTGTCCGGTAATGTTACGCTGGTTAAGTTCACACAATTCTGAAAAGCATTACTTCCAATCAACTTAACACTCTCCGGAATTACTACGCTTGTTAAGTTTTCGTTTTCTTGATAAGACCAAAAACCTGATTTAAAAGCAGAATCGCCAATTTCCTTAACCTTCAGTCCGTCAATTTTTTCCGGAATCTCAACCTCTGTTGCTTCGTCTTCGCAAGCAGTAATACGAACTAAATCATAAACCCCGTCTGAATTTTCGTCAACCTGCTTATAGGAGAGATAATCTCCGTATTTCATTTCATCACTTGTAGTTTCAGCTACACCAGTCATAGAGCCGTACCCACCAGCACAAATACTTACAGTGCATACCATAGCTGTGAGCAGACTTGCGATTTTCTTTCTTAACTTCATACAGTCCTCCTTAAAATTTTTCCAAAAACAATTTTATCACAAATTTATATCCGATTCAATAAAATTGCATAACTCTCCAAAAATCTGCATAACTCTCCGGCTGGTAGTACAGCATAAATTTTTTGTGTGTATTTTCCCTACCATTTTCCGCAGAAATGTGATACAATAGAGGTATAAAACAAAACGAGGTAAACTTATGGAATATATCAGCATAGGAAACGTAAAAATCAAAAGGACTGCTGCCCTTGCCCCCATGGCGTCTGTTGCGGACAGGGCATACCGGACGCTGTGCCGGGAGTACGGTGCCTGCTACACGGTAAGCGAGCTTATTTCGGCGAAAGGTCTCTGCTACCAGGACACCAAAACCGCCGGGCTTTGCACCGTGACCGGAAAAGAACGCCCAATGGCATTGCAGCTGTTCGGCAGTGAACCGGACTTTATCGGGAGGGCGGTTGAAAAGTGCATGACCTACAAGCCGGATATTCTTGACCTGAACATGGGCTGTCCTGTGCCGAAGGTGGTCAACAACAACTCCGGCAGTGCGCTTATGAGGGATATTCAGCTTGCGGCGTCACTGGTGAGGGCGGCGAAGAGGGCGTCTGACGTGCCGGTTACTGTCAAATTCCGCAAGGGGTGGAACGGTGAGAGCGTGAACGCAGTGGAGTTCGCACAGGCTATGGAGGACGCCGGCGCAGACGCATTGGCAGTCCACGGCAGAACCAGAGACCAGATGTACTCCGGCAAGGCGGACTGGGATATTATAACCCAGGTGAAAAACGCCGTGTCAGTACCAGTTATCGGCAACGGCGACGTTACAACCTTAAACGACTGCCTTGCCATGTATGAGCAGACCGGCTGTGACCTTGTGATGATTGGGCGTGCCAGTTACGGCAACCCGTTTATTTTCCGGGAAATAGACAGTCATTTTGAGGGTACACCTTATACACCGCCAACCATTGAGGAGCGAATGGAAGTCATGCTTTACCATATACGGCTGATACTGTCCCAGAAAGAGGACGGCAGTGAGCAGCGAGCCATGAAAGAGGCGAGAAAGCACGCTTCCTGGTATATGAAAGGACTGTACGGTGCGGCGGCGTTCAGGGCGAAGTGCTACAGCCTTGAAACCTACGAGGACGCCCAGAGACTTGCGGAGGAGTTTCTGGAATTGCAGAAGTCGGCGAGTGAGGAGAGATGAAAATGATAAACAGTCTTATTTTGGAAATGATTTCGTATTTTAGCGGTGACCCAAAGCGGATTCAGCATTTCACCAAGGTTCACGCCTTTGCCAGGCTCATTGGTGAAACTGAAAATCTGACAGCAAAACAGCTTTTCACCCTTGAAACTGCCGCCGTGGTTCACGATATCGGCATAAAAATCAGCGAGGAGAAGTACGGCAGCTGTACCGGCAGTCAGCAGGAGACGGAAGGTCCCCCGGAGGCTGAAAAAATGCTTGAAAAACTTGGGTTTGAGAGTGAGACGACAGAGCGTGTGTGCTGGCTTGTGGGTCATCATCACACCTATTCGGGCATTGACAGTCCGGAACACCAGATACTGGTCGAGGCGGATTTTCTTGTCAATCTTTATGAGGACGGGTGCAGCGAAAAGTCGGTGATTTCGGCGTATGAGAAGATTTTTAAAACTGAAACCGGGAAAAGGCTTTGCAGAACGATGTTCGGGATAAAATAAGATATACTAACAAAAACGGGGCGTTCTTTGGAACGTCCCATTTCATTTTAAAAATATTCTTCAAGAATCAGACTTGCTTGTTCATGACCGCCTTTTTGAGCTTTTTCAAAATATTCCTTGGCAATTTTTTTATCAGCTGATACTCCAAGACCTTGAAGATAACAGCAGCCTAAATTAAATTGAGCATGAATATCTCCCTGTTCAGCAGCCTTTTGAAACCACCTTACTGCCTTTTCATAATTTTGTTCTGTTCCAACACCATTTGCATAACTTTGTGCCAAATTATACTGTGCTTCAACGATACCCTGTTCAGCCGACTTTTCATACCACTTAACAGCATTTTCCATGCTTTGAACGGTTCCTTCCCCCTCTTCAAAACAAAGTGCAACTTCATATTGCGCATCCGCATTTCCGTTATCAGCAGCCTTCATATACCAGAAAAAAGCCTGTTCCATATTGGGTTCTGTTCCGCAACCGCTGGCATAGCAAAATCCTAATTCAAGCTGTGCCAATGTATTTCCTTGCTCGGCAGCGAGAGAAAACAACCGGAAAGCCTCTGAATAATCTCCATTTTGATAATTCTGCACCGCAAAATCATACTGGATTTCCGCATCACTTTTTTCGGAAATTTCAAAAAAATCTTTTTCCATTTTGCTGTACCTCCTAACAAAATATAATGAAATTTTATCACATATTTCTTTACATGTCAACAAAACCCCAGAAATTCCTGGGAATCATATCATTTCTTATTTTTTTTCTTTTTGCGCACCGAAAAACCAAAATCCCCCAGCTTTCTGCCCAGTGCAAAATATTCGCCGTGGGAGTAGGCGGCAAGACCAGCCTGCTGAAGATTCAGCTTGCCCTTGCTGTCGATGTACCGTTCGTCGATGTCCGCACCGACAATTTCCGCCAGAAACATATCATGGCTGCCCAGCGGAATTATTTGCTTGACAACACATTCAAGGCTCAGCGGTGATTCCTCAATCAAGGGCGCACTGACTTTTTCTGCCGCAGCAGCATGAAATCCACAGCTTTTGAACTTGTCCACCTTAGCGCCGGTCTTAACGCCGCAGAAATCCGCCTTTTTGACAAGTGCGGAAGTGGTCAGATTGATGACAAATTCGCCGGACTCCTTTATAATGTTGTAGGAATACCGCTCCGGTCGAACCGAAATATAGGTCATGGGCGGCTTGGTGTTGCAGATTCCGGTCCAGCCGATGGTTATGATGTTTGGGTTTTCGAGCGTACCGCAGGACACCATTGCCGGGGGTACTGGGGAGAGAAGTGTTCCGCCGTTCCAGAATATTTTTGACATGATTTTTCCTTTCGTGATTTTTGTTACTGTATTTATCTTTTATTTGTCAGGCATATACCAATATGAATGCATTCCGCAAAGATATATTTTAGCACCCTTTGGCACTTGTTTCAAAGCATTAAATACATTCAGATAATCTCCAAATCCCATTCCTGTACAAGTAAGTCCGAATAAACCCAACCCGGTCAGTTTTGGAAAAAATAAAAAGATAATATAAGGAACAAAGCCAAAAATAATATTAGGACATAAACTCATGAATATAAACCTGCTTTTACTCATGTCCTCTGTTCCAACAACAAACATTAACCCCTGACTTAAATTATTATACATATATACATCTTTTTTATAACAAAGTGCGTGCAGTATTTCGTGGGGCAATAAGGACAATACGGTACAAAGTCCACCGATTGCCATTCCAAACCAATTAGTGTAAATATATTCCTTTGAAAGCATCAGAAAAGGGATTACCAGTACAATCATTATCAGAATACAGCCAATATTACAAATTATTGATAATTTTTTCATATTTTCCGGTTCTTTAAAAGGAACAGCATTTTTATGATGTTCTCTATGAGGGAGTTTGCTTTCATCTCCGTCATATTTGCCTGCATAATGAAAAATCAAAATAAAATTCTCCTCTCTGTGACAAATTTCAGTTCTGTATTCGGTTTTTCCAGTGTTCCGCCGTTCCAGAATATTTTTGACATGATTTTTCCTTTCGTGATTATTATTTTATATCAGAATTTAGCGATATCCATAGATACAATAAAAACCATCTTTCTCTTCAAATGAAATATTATATCTTTCCAAGATTTCTTTAATTTTTTTACTCTCGTCAACTAATTCGGGGGCAATCAATTTTCCACGATACTTTAAATAACGTGGGCGAATTTTTATCCATTCAATATTGATATAATACTCTTGTGTTGGAAAGTTTTCCCCTTCCCAATCTCCCCAATAATCAACATCCTTATTTTCAAACTCAGATTGAGTAACCTCTTCTTGTGTGAGATATTTAATATCAAATGGTGGTGGAAATGACATTTCATTTTTTACTGCTGTTATTAACTCATTCCATTTTGTATTATTCATATAACTGCATAAATTACGTTCATTTACAATTCGTAATATCTTTTCTTTAACGTCATTCACACTATCACCACACACAAATTATAATACCACATACAATTTCAACTTGTAGGGACAATCAGGGGTCGCCCGATAAAAATGTTCGGTATCATTGGCGAGCAATGCTCGCCCCTACAAAAAATTCCGACATATAAACACAAAAGCACAGCAAACAAAATTCGCTGTGCTTAGTTGGTGCACCATCGGGGGCTCGAACCCAGGACCCACTGATTAAGAG
>CAMCMW010000151.1 GCA_945876155.1 uncultured Ruminococcus sp.
ATCGTGCCAATGGCTCGCAGACTTTAACTGCCGGTAGGGAATCAAACCCTGCCCCGAAGATTATTCTGTTTAATTACATTGTATCACTGCTTTATCCGTTTGTCAACAGTGAATTTCATATCCGGAAAAAACTTATGCTGATACCGTTTTTCTCCGCATAATCAGCAATGCACAGCCTGTCCCTCGGACTGCCGAAAATCAGCACCTTATCGCTGTTTTCCGCCATAATTCTGTCAGCGGTCTGGTAGCAGTCCGGCTCAAATCCGTAGCAGGCGAAGGTCACGCTGTCGCTGTGTTCGTGAAGATAGTAGTAGCGGTCACGCTGTTCCTCAGTCCAGTTAAGCGCCTGTTCCTCGTAGGGGACAACGATGTGCAGTCTTATATCGTTGTACCTTTTCAGCGCACATATTATCTCCGCCGCCCACAGCGGTATTCCGTACTCGCAGTTGACATAAAAATCCGTTGAACCGCAGCAGAATTCGTTCCAGATTATTTCACGCAGCCGGCGTTTTATGGTGGGATACGGTTCTTCAAGTTCGTTTTTCATGCAAAAATTTTTTTCGTTCTGATTTGATACAATTGCAATTTTCATTATTTTCTCCCTGCATATAGTCTATTTATCGAACATATAATATTATAGTCGAAATTTCGATAATGTTCAAGTAGTCGAGTATTAATTATAATATTTATAGGTGATTGTGATGATTGTGTTTACTCCGCTATGGGAAACAATGAAAGACAGAGGCATAACAACGTATGCACTTATAAATAAGTATAATATCAGCAGCAGTACTATCAACAGACTGCGCCATAATCAAGGCGTTACAACAAGACTTATTGACGATTTATGTATTATTCTTGACTGCAATGTTGAGGATATAATTAAATTTGAAAATCCTGACAGCGAATGACCTTAACAGACGCTATTCAGAAACGCATACATGAGCTTTGTCTTGAACATAAAATCACAATAAATAAATTGTCAATAATCTGCGGAATAACACAATCAACTTTAAACAATATTTTTTCAAGAGAAAATAACAAGCCGACAGTTTCGACAATAAAAAAGATTTGCGACGGGCTTAATATTTCTCTGGTTGAATTTTTTGATACAGATTATTTTAACAACCTTGAACAGGAAATACAATAAAAGGAGTATTAGGTATGACTGCCAAAAAAGCTGTTGCAAACAGAATAATTGAATTATGCACCGCAAAAAATCTGACAGTCAACTCACTTGCTAATATATCGGGAGTTTCTCCGTCTACAATTTATAGTATGCTGAACACCAAAAGCCAGAATCCCGGTGTTGTTTCTTTGAAAAAAATATGCGACGGATTTGATATTACTCTAAGGGGATTTTTTGATTCTGATATTTTCGATAATATTGAACAGGAAATACGATAATTATTTTCCGCTTGTTTTTCAGGCGGATTTTTTATGCTCATAATTTATAACATATATCATAACATATTATTTGGTTAGATGTCAAGTTATAATATATGTTGAGGTGAAAACTATGGACAAAAAACTTCATATAGCCAAGAAATCCAATTTAAAGGGTGATGACGGATATAAGGTGTTTTCTATAAGAATCAAAGAAACTACAGTAAAAAGTCTTGATGATATTTCAGAAAAAACAAATCGTTCGAGAAACGAACTTATCAATATTATGCTTGAATTTGGCATAAATAACTGTGTTATTGAAGATTAGGATTGGTGATATGATGTCAGCTGTGAAAAATGCCGTTGTTAAGCGATTTAAAATGCTTTGCAAAGAAAAAGGCATTACCCCGAATGAACTTGCAAATTTATCCGGAGTAACGCCGTCAACAGTATATAGCCTATTAAGTGAAACACGGCATAACGCTTCAATAACAACAATTAAAATTTTATGCGACGGACTTGACATAACTCTGAAAGACTTCTTTGACTGCGAAATTTTTGACGAACTTGAACAGGAAATAAAATAAAAAGCGGGCGACCAGTGGTCGCCCCTACAAATATTTTACCGAAATGTAGGGGAGAGCATTGCTCGCCCGTTATTTTTATGCTTTATTAGTGACAGTGTTCACATTCACTGATTTCGCCGACTATCGGCAGAGGGTCAATACCCTGTCTTGTGTAGTAATCAGAAAGAGCAGACTTGATAGCCTGTTCCGCAAGGACTGAACAGTGGAGCTTTACTGCCGGAAGACCGTCCAGTGCCTCAACGACTGCTTTGTTAGTAAGTTTCAGAGCGTCCTCGATAGGCTTGCCCTTGATAAGCTCAGTTGCCATGGAAGAAGTTGCAACCGCCGCACCGCAGCCGAAAGTCTTGAACTTAACGTCGGAAATAATTCCGTTGTCGATTTTGAGATACATTTTCATGATATCGCCGCACTTTGCGTTTCCAACCTCACCGATACCGTCTGCGTCCTCAATCTCTCCCACGTTTCTCGGATTTGAAAAATGGTCGAGAACCTTTTCACTATATAACATTTTAACATTCCTCCTGAATTTTATAAGCCCTGTCGCCGGGCGTAATATTTTTTACGTCATCACCGCAGACATCTATGACAAACTCTGCCTGTGTTCCGCTGCCGACTCTGTTAACGTCAACAAGAACAGTCTTTATGTCCATAATCACCGCTTTAAGCTTAGGTATAGTTTCCAGCGGATTGCAGATGGCAATGGTGTCGCCGGTCCTGAAAATACCCCTTTTCACCCGTCCGGAAATAAGCGTTCTGCACTCGTTCATTGATGTTGAATGAACAATTTCAAAAATAGACTTGTCTTCTGTTACAGCCTTGTAGCGTTTTGATGAAGATTTGCGCTTTGAAAGTTCACTGCTGTCAAGAATTACGGTTTTGGTCTTTCGTCCGAATATTTTTCTGAAAATCCCCGTCAGCGCCAATTACACTGATTCCTCCTTGCAGATACGCTCCCAGAGAGGTGACATATCACGGAGTCGGTTTACGACCTTTGGTACGACCTCCAGAATATAGTCAACGTCCTCGTCGGTTGTATCCTCGTTTATGGAAAGACGCAGTGAACCGTGTGCAACTTCATGTTTAAGACCCAGCGCCAGCAGAACGTGTGAAGGGTCAAGTGAACCTGATGTACAGGCAGAACCGGACGATGCGCAGATACCGTTCATGTCAAGCATAAGCAGCAGGCTTTCGCCCTCAACGCCCTCAATTGAAATGTTGACTGTTCCCGGCAGACGCTTTTCACGGTCACCGTTCAGACGAGTGCGCGGCAGCTTTAAAATGCCGTCAATAAGCCTGTCACGGAGTACGGCAGTTT
Source organism: uncultured Ruminococcus sp. (assembly GCA_945876155.1). GTDB lineage: Bacteria > Bacillota > Clostridia > Oscillospirales > Ruminococcaceae > Porcipelethomonas. The sequence continues at coordinate 3,289 of CAMCMW010000151.1, forward strand.
TTCTGCCCCTCTCCTCGATGTCGGTGTTAGCCAGTTCCATAGCCTTTGCAAAGCCTACGATTGCAGGAAGATTTTCCGTACCGGCACGTCTGTTGCGTTCCTGTGCGCCGCCGTAAATCAGATTGGTCATTGGTATGCCTTTTCTGACATACAGTGCGCCGACGCCTTTCTGTGCGTGAATCTTGTGTCCGGAAATCGAGAGCATATCAATTCCCTGTGCGTGAACATCTATTTTAACGTGTCCCACAGCCTGAACAGCGTCAGTGTGGAAAATAACGCCCTTTTCCTTGCACACTGCCGCAATTTCTTCAACAGGCTGGATAGTACCGATTTCGTTGTTTGCGTACATGATAGTAACGATAGCAGTGTCCTCGCGGATTGCATTCTTAACGTCCTCCGGCTTTACTATACCGTTTTCGTACACCGGAAGATATGTCACCTCAAAACCGTTTTTCTCCAGTGCCTGACAGGTGTGGAGGATAGCGTGATGCTCAAAGACGGAAGTGATGATGTGTTTTTTGCCTTTAGGAGTAAGTCTTTCACAGACTGAACGGATAGCCCAGTTGTCAGACTCCGAGCCGCAGCTTGTGAAGTATATCTCAGACGGTTCAGCGCCGATTGATTTTGCGACGGTCTCCCTTGCAGTTTCAAGGGCTTTTTTCGCACTTCTTCCAAGCTCATAAATGCTTGAGGCGTTTCCGTACTGCTCTGTAAAATAGGGCATCATAGCCTGTAAAACTGGTTCTGAGACCCTGGTTGTAGCGGCATTATCCGCATAAATAAATCTTTTTTTCATTGTAAAAACCTTCTTTGGTATAGTCTGTTAATATGTGTATTTGTCACGCTGCATAACTGCAAGCCTGTCACATCTTTCATTTTCGGGGTGTCCGGCATGGCCTTTTACCCAGACAAAATTTACCTTGTGCTTTTCAAGTAGGGGGAGGAGTTTTTCCCACAGGTCAACGTTCAGCGCCGGCTTTTTGTCGGATTTGATCCAGCCTTTTTTCTGCCAGCCGTAGACCCAGCCTTTTGTGATACTGTCAACGACGTATTTGCTGTCGGTAGTAAGGGTAACCTCGCAGGGCTCTTTCAGGGCAGCAAGACCGCTGATTACCCCTGTAAGCTCCATGCGGTTGTTGGTAGTTTCGTGTTCACCGCCGGACAGTTCCTTTATGTGTCCGCCGTACCGCAGAATAACACCGTAGCCGCCAGGGCCGGGGTTTCCGCTGCAGGCACCGTCTGTAAAAATTTCAACCTTTTTTATGCCGTTCACCTCTGTTTTATGTCGTAATGAATATTATAACTCTTTTTCTGAAAATTAGCAAATTTGTTAGCCTGTGATAACATTTTAAAATCCAGACAGTCAACTACGCCCGCCGAACGGCGAACCAAAAGTTTCGCCAGCCTTTTCAAAGGCTGCGGGAGTCAACGAGGGCAGAGCCCTCTTGTCGCCCTCCGCAGAGGGCGAAATTCCCCAAAAAGCCGCCATGTTTTTGTGCAAAAACAAGTCAACTCACAGCACAATCAAACTCAGAAAAACCCAAATTATCCACGGCGGCTTTTGTCATTCAACAGCGTCAGCGAATTGAATGACCGCCGATAGGCGAGAAAAAACTAACGGTACGAGTAAAGTAAGCCTATGAGAAATTTTCAAAGGGTCGTTTGTTTATGGTCTTGGATTTTACTTGATTCGTGTCCTCAGTTTTTCGCCGCCTGACGGCGGTTCATTTAAATCGCTTTGCTCTTAAATGAATAAAGCCGCCGTGGATAAATTGAGTTTTGGTTAGTTGACTTGTATTGTAAGTTGACGTGTTTTTTGATAAAAGAACGGCGGCTTTTTAAGGAGTTTCGCTCACTGCGGTGAGCGACAAGGGGGCTTTGCCCC
>CAMCMW010000152.1 GCA_945876155.1 uncultured Ruminococcus sp.
CATGAACCTTGATTATCTCCTCGTCGTCAACTACAACAACGCAGTCACCGATAGTTTCAAGGTACGCTCTGAGCATAAAAGGGTCAGCATTACTGTTTCGTTCTATGATATACTCGGTGCAGTAGGAATACTTTATCTCCTCGTCATTGTCCGGCTGTGAGATATCCAGGGTTTTTGCCTCCGCCTTTTGCTCATTGCTCAGGGCGATTTTTCCCCCTCTGAACACTCCCAGCATTGCATCAAATATAATTACAAGTCCCTGTCCCCCGGCGTCAACTACTCCGGCTTTTTTCAGCACCGGCAGCTGTTCGGGAGTTTTTTCAAGGGCGTCCTGTGCGGCTGTGCAGACCTGTTCCCAGAATACCGCTAAATCCTCAGCCGTTTCAGCAAGCTCTGACGCCTTTTCTGAGGCTACCCTTGAAACGGTCAGCACTGTACCCTCTGTGGGGTTCATAACCGCCTTATATGCGCTGTCAACGCCTATTTCAAGCGCCTTTGCAATGTTACTGCACTCTGCACTGTCAAGACCGTTCATACCCTTTGCCAGTCCACGGAAAATAAGGGAGAGAATTACCCCCGAATTTCCCCTTGCACCCCTCAGCAATGCACCGGCGGCGGTTTCTGCAACCTTTGAAACGGAAACGCTGTCGTCAAGCACTTCAAGTTCCTTCACGGCGGCGTTCATTGTCAGCGACATATTTGTACCCGTATCGCCGTCGGGGACAGGATAAACGTTAAGCCTGTCAACTTCTTTTCTGTGATTCTGTATGCTGATTCCGGCTGAAATCAGACTGTCTCTTAAAATTTTACCTGTCAGCAATATATAGCCCTACCTTTCTAAAGTTTTACCTCGTCAACATATACGCTGACAGAATGAACCGGTATTCCGGCAGTATCTTCAAGTGCAAAACGCACCTTGTTCTTTATGCTTTTTACAACCGCTGATATATTTGTACCATAAGCGGCAGAAATATGAAGTGAAACCTTCACTTTGTTCTCAATGATTTTAACATTGATACCCGTTCCCGGGAGAGGTTTTCCTAATTTTGAGAAAATATATTCCTTAAGGTTTGTACAGCTCATTTCCGCAACCCCGAAACACTCGGATACAGTTTTGCTTACCACTGATTTTATATAGTCTGTGGTGTATACGATTTTTCCGAGGTAATTTTCAGTAACAACCATGAAACCGGCACTCCTTTATTTTTTATGTAATCAGGACTGTTTTACAGTCTTGCTAATAGTATAACACGTTTGCGGATTTTTTACAAGTGAAGAAAAACAATGTGTATTTTTGCAGTCTAGAACGTTTAATTTGTAGGGGACGGCGCCCACGACGTCCCTCTGATTCTCCGTATGACTGCCGGTCGAGCCTCAAAGAAACATATACCATAAAATGAACAACGAATTGTCCTGTCTGGTCACAGACCGGGACGTCGTGGGCGCCGTCCCCTACAATAAAGTTTTAAGCGTTACATAGTACTACAATCATTTTTTCAGTAAACAATTCAGTATACAGCAAAAGGAGGACAAACGTCCTCCATAAAGAGATTATTTATCCTTCGGTTTAAAAATCAACGCCGCCAGCAAACCAAATATAAGTGCGGCTGTGATTCCTCCGGCGGCACTGGTCATACCTCCGGTGAACACTCCTAAAAATCCCTTTTCATCAACCGCTTTTCTGACACCCTCAGCAAGAAGATGTCCGAAACCTGTCAGCGGTACCGACGCTCCTCCGCCGGCAAAGCTTATAAGTTTAGGGTACCAGCCGAACGCCGAAAGGACTACTCCGGCAACAACGTATGCAACAAGTATCCTTGCCGGGGTAAGCTTTGTGTAGTCTATAAGCAGCTGTCCCACTGCACAGAACAGTCCGCCGATAAGAAATGCCCATAATAATTCCATTTTTAAAACTCCTTGACTTTTCAACAATCATTTCATAGTATGTTGAAAACTTTTCAATTTCTATTTTTTGTTGTGACTGATATGCACCAGATGCGCAATGGACGGTATAGACTCCCCCTGCTGTGAGGCAGTCGGTGACATCAGCGCACCTGTGCCGACAAACAGCATATCCTTTATCTCACCAGTCTGCACTCTCGGCAGAAAATGTCCGCAGAGAATACTTGCACTGCACCCGCAGCCTGAACCTCCGGCGTGAGTGTCCTGTTCGTCGGCATTGAATATCATAACTCCGCAGTCCTTGTGCTGACGGCTTATGTCAACATCATCTTTTTCCAGCAGCTGCATTAAAAGTTTACTGCCTACGTGTCCTAAATCACCGGTAACGATGTAATCGAAATCCTCCGGTGAAAGGGAAGTGTCGTCAAGGTACTTCTTTATCGTGGACGCTGCCGCCGGTGCCATTGCCGCACCCATATTGTTGGCGTCGGTCACACCCAGGTCTGTGATTGTTCCGATTGTTGCCCCCCTTACATAAGGCGCTCCCCCCTCGGGGGAAAGTATAACGGCTCCGGACGCCGTACAGGTCCACTGTGCGGAGGGAGGTCTCTGACCACCGTAGGAAAGGGGAAAACGAAACTGTCTTTCCGCTGTTGAAAAGTGCGAGGAGGTCGCCGCCGCAACGTTTCCTCCGATACCGCTGTCTGTAAGAAGCGAGGACAGAAGAATTCCCTCCGCCATGGTCGAACAGGCACCGTAAAGCCCCAGAAAGGGAATGTTCAGCGAACGCAGTCCGTAGGTCGTGCCGATACACTGGTTTATCAGGTCTCCGGAAAAAATGTAGTCGATATCAGCGTCTTTCAGATTCGCCTTTGATATCGCAAGGCTGACTGTCTGCTTTTGCAGTTCACTTTCAGCCTGTTCCCAGGTCTCCTGTCCGAAATGACTGTCCTTCACTACCTTGTCAAAGCAGTTTCCCATTGGTCCTTCCGACTCCTTTGAGCCTGCTATGGACGCAAATGCTTTGATAGACGGTGAATTTTCAGTTAAAAATGTGTTTCTGCTGATTTTCTTTGCCATATCTGCCTCCGGTTTAATTTGTTTTCAGGTATTATTTGTTTTATTCACCGGATTATACAGTTTTATAAAAAATTTGTTGACGGAAAAGTTTTTATGTGGCATAATTATTTTGTAAACTTAAACTGATTTTATGAAACCGTCCGGCTTCTGCTGAATGAGGGCGGCACTGATAAGCTCGTTTTCAGATGTGACAAGCAATTGCGCTGTGACACCGGTTTCGCCGTAGTTTTCAACAGTATATGTATAGCAAGTTACTTCTTCACCTTTATGGGATTCAAGGTCAAATCCGGACTTCTTCATCTCGTCCGCAAAGGTCTTGTAACTGCCGGTGAATTTCTGCGGTATTTTTACGGTTTCACTGCCAAGGGGAGTAACCTTCCAGCCACGGATATTCAGGTACGGCTCAAGCTGGTATTCGCTCAGAATAAGCCTTTCCTCCGGCGTACTCCCGGTATCCCTCCGGCTGATAAAAAATATTCCGGCAATAACTACCGATATTGCCACTAAAACAGCGATTTTTTTCTTCATAAGATTCAACTCCTCAGCAGATAAAAATTTTTTCACTGTGTTTTGTCAACTGATTTTTACTAACCAGTTAAAGTTCACTCAGGCTTTCATTTCATTAGAACGACTTCAGCTGCAATTATGGTGTAGTCAGTTTAAACAACGCAGTTTAGTTCACTAACCAAATCCCAGTGATTTGCAGCTTTAGCTGCACAAGCCTCCCACGGCGTCTGAGTGGGTGTCCTTTCTTTGTAACGCATCGAAGGACAAGCAAAGAAAGTTAATACCCCACCGCCTTGTAAAGGTAAAATCTAAGGACATAAAAAAAATGAACCAAACAAAATAATGGCATTTGTTTCTTTGTGCCGTCAAAGAAATACCACCAGCGCATAGTAATTAGTATTCACAGAAAAAATAAAAAATGAAAGGAAATCAAAAATGAAACAGCGTCTTGACAGATTTTTGTCTGAACAGACTATCTATACCCGCACCGACATCAGCAAGCTTTTGTGGAAACGCAAGGTTGCGGTCAACGGAAAAATCACAAGAGAAGGCGAACTGAAAATTGACCCTCAGACCGACAGGGTTGAAGTTTCCGGTAACGAGATAATTTACCGTGAAAAAATCTACATCATACTAAACAAGCCTGCCGGATATGTCTGCGCCACAGAGGACAAGAATGACCCCACCGTCATTGACCTTGTCCCCGACCACCTTAAACGAAAAGACATCTTCCCTGCCGGACGCCTTGACAAGGACAGCGAGGGAATGGTGCTTATAACCAATGACGGCGCACTCAGTCACAAAATCCTCTCCCCCAAAAAGCATATTCCAAAATATTACATGGTAAAGCTGCGTGAAAATTTTGTTGAAAATTATGAAAGGTTATTTTCAGAGGGTATTGTTATAAGCGGAGGTGAACATTGTCTTCCGGCTGAGGTCAGAGCCTGTCCGGGTACGGAAAATATGGCTTTTATTGAGCTTTTTGAGGGTAAATTTCATCAAGTTAAAAGAATGTTTGAAAGTGTTGAAAACAGTGTTGAAAAGCTGGTGAGAGTACAGATGGGAAGTCTTGAAATGCCCGAAAATCTGGGACTTGGACAGTCTATGGAGATTTTGCACAACGATGTTGAAAAACTGTTGAAACAGTCACCCTTTGAAGAGGTTTTCAAGTGCTTTTCAACGAAATTTTCGTCATATTGGATAAACAAGTTAGAATAACTTTGGCTAATTAGTGACTTGAAACATTGTTAAAAATTTGGTATTATATTATTATAGTTAATCTGGAGTATCCGGTTAGCAGAAATTTATTATGGGAGGAATTGATAAAATGGCAAGTTTATCATTACGAGGAATTTATAAAAAATATCCCGGTGGCTTTGTTGCCGTTAAAGATGTAAATTTGGAAATCACAGACAAGGAATTTATTATTCTGGTAGGACCTTCCGGCTGCGGTAAGTCTACTACACTCAGAATGATTGCAGGTCTTGAGGAAATCTCAGAGGGTGAGCTTTATATAGGCGACCGTCTGGTTAACGATATCGCACCTAAGGACAGAGATATTGCAATGGTTTTCCAGAACTACGCTCTCTATCCGCACATGACAGTTTATGACAACATGGCATTCGGTCTGAAACTCAGAAAAGTTCCTAAGGACGAAATCGACCGCAAGGTTAAAGAAG
>CAMCMW010000153.1 GCA_945876155.1 uncultured Ruminococcus sp.
GTAGTTCAGAAGAATATCATCCACCAGAGCTTTTTTTCCGTCAGCAAAACCGCTTCCCGTATCGCAGACGCAAAGTTCAAGATTACTGTCAGGTGTTTTCTGTGCGGAAACAGTAATGCTGCCCCGATAGCCCATGTTTTTCAGACCATGCAGAAGACTGTTTTCCACGATAGGCTGTAAAATAAAGTTAGGTACCTGAACATCATCAAATTCCGGGTCAATATCATAGTTGTAGTTCAGTTCAGGATAGCGGAAACACATCAGTTCCATGTACGCTTCAAGCAGCTGAATTTCATCATCAAGAGCAACCATAGGGCAGTTTACCTTGATACTCATACGGAAGAAATCAGAAAGTTTCATAAGAAGACCGGCGACTTTTTTGTCACCGTTAAGCTGAGCCTGAATACGTATAGTATCAAGGGTATTGTAAAGAAAATGCGGATTCACCTGACTTTTCAGGTAAAGCATTGACATTTTTTGTTCAGTAAGTTCGGCACGAAGTATATCCGGATTTTCAAGAATAAGATAGAAAGTGAGGGTAATGAGAGTTATTCCCATTCCGCTGATAAGCCATGTCGGGTTGAAAGCCTGAAGTGTTGTAATAACGAGTTCAACAATTGAGGCTATTATGATTGCTGTTTTTTTCTTTTTCTGTATGCTTTTCCAGTTCACAAGCAAAAGACCTGTTCCCAGTAAAAAGTAAACTGCAACGCTGATATAGCAAAAAATTACGTGAATACCGTCCGAATAGTTTCCGTCAGGAGTGACAGCATAGTGAACAGGGAGAAAAATATTTTCAAGTTCAGCTGTAAAGAAGTATATTCTTGCCGCAGTGTTAAGACGGTAAAACTTTCCGGTTTCCTCCTCGACCAGATATGCTATGTACTGATAAAACAGAAAAAAAATCAGTATCATTGTTCCGATAAACAGACGGTGAAGTATGTTATTGAGAAGCTGCGGTACAGTTTCAAGATGGTTTACGGTATAGACAGTTATCCCGTCTAAAATAAGGTGTACCATAGTTACCACCAGCAGTACAGAAAAAGTATAGTGCAGAGGGGTACGTCTTTTTTCAGCGGAAAAGTATATGTAGGCTATAAAAGCTAAAACAAGAAACAGTGCTATTTCCATTCTTATCATAGTGTATAATGCTCCTTTAATAAAATCATTTTCAGTATAGCATAAAACAAGATATTTTTCAACTTTTTTACAAAGGAAGAACGTTGACATTTTCTATGTATTGTGATATGATTATGAAAAAATTATAGTAAACCTGTTTGTATGCCTTCTGTTATCGGAGGCTGTTTTGCTGGAATAAAACCGGAAGGAAGTTAAGTTATGATAAAGAAGTACATTTACGGGAATCCGTTTCCTACAGAGGCAGTTGTAAAGGAGATTAAAGTTTCTGAGGACAAAATGCCGTTTTTTGAAACGGACGGCAGAGGCAGATTCACTTTTAACCTTGCAGAACATGATATTGTATACGGTTTAGGTGAACAGATACGAGGTATCAATAAAAGGGGCTGGCAGTATGTAAGCTGGAATTATGACAATCCCAATCACCATGAGGATACACGTTCACTTTACGGTGCGCATAATTTCATTATTGTAAGCGGAAAAGAAACATTCGGAGCATTCTTCGACTGTGCCGGAAAAATTGAGTTTGACATCGGGTATACTCAAAGAAGTGAAATGAAAATCACAGCAGCCGGAAATGACCTTTCTGTATATATTATTACCGGAGAAAATGAAAAGGACATTGTAAAACAATTCCGCAATATAATCGGAAGAAGTTACGTTCCCCCGCTTTGGGCATTTGGTTACGGTCAGAGCAGATGGGGATACAGAAACGAAGATGATATCCGTGAGGTTGCAAAGCAGTACAAAGCAGCCGGCATTCCGATTGACAGTATTTATCTGGATATTGACTATATGGAACGCTATAAGGATTTTACTGTTGACAGTGAGAGATTTCCGGACTTAAAAAAGCTTGCAGACGACATGAAAACACAGGGGATTCACCTTGTACCGATTATTGATGCCGGAGTTAAAATCGAGGAAGGTTATGACGTTTACGAAGAAGGAGTACAGCACAATTACTTCTGTAAGAATGCAGAGGGTGAAGACTTTGTAGGAGCAGTGTGGCCCGGACGGGTACATTTTCCGGACTTTTTACAGCCGGAGGCAAGGAAGTGGTTCGGCAGAAAGTATTCTGTTCTGACGGATATGGGTATAGAGGGATTCTGGAATGACATGAACGAGCCGGCAATTTTCTATACTGAGGACAGACTTGCGGACACCTGTGCTGAGATTGAGAAACTTACTTCCGGAAATATGGGTATAAACGAGTATTTCACGTTTACCGGAATGGTTGCCGGACTTAACGGAAACACTGGCGATTATGACAAGTTTTACCACAACATAAACGGTAAGATGGTAAAGCACAGTGATGTTCACAACCTTTACGGTATGAATATGACACGTTCAGCATTTGAGGCATTGCAGGAGATATGCCCTGAAAAGAGAACGCTGTTTTTCTCACGTTCATCATATATCGGTGCGCACCGATACGGTGGTATCTGGCAGGGTGACAATAAATCATGGTGGTCCCATATACTCCAGTCGATGCAGCAGCTGCCGGCACTGAATATGGCTGGCTTTCTGTTTACTGGTTCAGACACAGGCGGATTCGGCTGTGATGTTACTGAAGATTTAATGCTGAGGTGGTTGCAGTACTCGTTGTTTACTCCCCTTTTCCGTAATCATTCAGCAGACGGCACACGAAGACAGGAACTTTACAGGTTTGATAATGTCAGTGCAGCCGCCGAGATGATAAAGATTCGTTACAGCCTTATTCCATATCTTTACAGTGAGTATCTCAAAGCTGTACTCAATGATGAAATGATGTTTAAGCCACTTGCGTTTGACTTTTCTGATGATGATATGGCGAAACAGGTTGAGGACCAGCTCTTGCTTGGAAATGAGCTGATGATTGCACCAGTATATAAGCAGAATGCCCGTGGACGATATGTATATCTGCCGGAGGAGATGATGATGGTGAGAATGAAGTCACGCAATGACTTTCAGACCCAAATTCTCGAAAAAGGACATCATTATATAAATTCTGAACTTGATGAACTGGTTTTCTTTATACGTAATAAAAAGGCAATACCCTTTGACCGTACTGCTGAAAGTACAGAAAATACAGATATAAGTCAGCCTGAACTTCTGGGTTATCCGGATAGTTCCTATGTTATGTATTCGGATAACGGCATTTCTCCGAAACCCGAGGACAGCCTTAAAGTTACGGCTTTACACTAAGATATGAAAGAGGGATAAAATGTATTTATTGCTGTTAGCAGTCATATACCTTGCTTTTATAAGCCTTGGACTGCCTGATTCTTTGCTTGGAAGTGCATGGCCTGTAATTCGTGCCGAGTTTGATGTTCCGTTATCCTACATGGGATTTATTTCGATGATTATTTCCGGAGGGACAATTATTTCCGGACTGATGTCGGAACGTCTTACAAAGAAAACAGGTACAAGGACTGTAACGATCGTAAGTGTTTTACTTACTGCCGTTGCCCTGTTCGGATTTTCAACGGCGACTGAGTTTTATCATATGTGCTTATGGGGAATACCTTACGGACTTGGAGCAGGAGCAATTGACGCTGCACTGAACAATTATGTTGCATTGCATTACAATTCAAGGCACATGAGCTGGCTGCATTGTTTCTGGGGTGTTGGAACGATAATCAGCCCGTATATTATGAGTTACGCACTTACCCATACTGTATGGAAAAACGGTTATAGTATGGTATCGTATTTACAGTTTGGAATAGCGGCTGTCCTGCTGATTACACTGCCGTTGTGGAAGGTCAATAAATCAGCTGGTACACAGGAGAACAGTACCGGGGTACTTGGTATAAAAGGTGCATTAAAAATAAAAGGCGTACCATATCTGCTTATAGGATTTCTGTCATACTGTGCGGCAGAAGCCACAACAATGTTATGGGCAAGCAGTTATCTTGAAGGAACAAGGGGAATATCGAAGGAGAAAGCGGCTGCATTTGGTTCACTTTTCTTTATCGGTATTACTGCAGGAAGATTTCTGTCCGGCTTTATATCGGACAAGCTTGGCGACAATAAAATGATACGTCTTGGCACAGCAATTGCGCTGACTGGTGTTGTCTGCATTTCGATTCCGTCAGGAGTTATTTCAATGGCTGGATTTGTCATAATCGGACTTGGCTGTGCGCCTGTATATCCGTGCATTATTCACTCCACTCCCAAAAACTTTGGAGCAGAAAATTCACAGGGTATAATTGGAATACAGATGGCAAGTGCGTATGTCGGGTCAACGTTTATGCCGCCGCTTTTCGGACTGATTGCAAATCATGCAAGTCTGAAAGTCTTGCCGGTTTATCTTTCATTCTTTCTGATTTTACTGCTTGTTATGATTTCAAAAACTGAAAAAGCGTGTAACAGTTAAAAGGGCAGATGCAGGGGTGGTTGGCTTATTCTCATACCATTAAAAATCAGGGTTGCTGTACCTTTACACTGATACAGCAACCCTGCTAAATCTGAAAACATGATAATGAATTTATGAGATATAGTGAATGCAAAAAATAATTTTGCGTTCACTATAATTATTTATTTTATTGCCTTGCAAATCCGCTAATAGTAAACTAAAAAATTATTTTCGTTTACTATAATTTATCGCTTTTTAGGTTTCATAATAAATGCTGCTGAGCCAAGCACTCCTGTTGCCATAAGGATAAACCAGAAAATTGATATATCACTGTCACCAGTTTTAGGTGAACCTATATGATTTCCACCTTCTGAAATTCCTGTATTACTACCGGAAACAATTGTTGTTGAACTGTTTTTAGCAGCTTCAGATTCATAACTTGTTTCGGTTACGGTTCTGAATCTGTTATTATTAAGAACAGCTGTAGGATTTACTGTAGTTGTAACCATTGTTGATTCTGTTGTACTTGTAACTGGTACTGTAGTTGTTGTCACAGTGGTTGTTTCTGTTGTACTTGTAACTGGTACTGTAGTTATCGTCACAGGTACAGTTGTTGTAACCGTGGTTGACTTTGTTGTACTTGTAACCGGAATTGTGGTTGTTGTCACTGGTACAGTTGTTGTAACC
>CAMCMW010000154.1 GCA_945876155.1 uncultured Ruminococcus sp.
CAAAGTTCCTTGAAAGCACTGCTTATCTGGTCCTGGAGCTGATTGTATTTTTCAGTGCGGAACAGTTTCTGAAAAATCTTCTTGCGTTCATCTGTGCTTGCAAGGAGAAGTTTGAGAAAATCACCCTGGGCAATCATGGCTATCTGAGTAAACTGCTTATGGTTCACACCCATAATATCAATTACAGCCTCGCTGACATTCTTCATGCCCGATATGACTTTTCCGTCAGGAAGATAAAGTTCGGCGCTCTCCGGGGATTTTGTTGTCCCCTCCCCTCTTTTTTTCGGGCGTTCGTATTCCGGTGAACGGCATATAGTATACGTCTTGTCACCGTAAGCAAAAGTCATTTCCACAAAAGTCGGGGTATCTGGTGACGCATATTCGGAGCGCAGCATTTTTGACCTGCGGTTTTCTCCGCTGGGTTCACCGTATAGCGCAAATGTTACAGCGTCGAATATAGTAGTCTTGCCGGCACCAGTATCACCGCTGATAAGGTAAAGTCCGCTGCTGCCAAGCTGAGAAAAATCAATGGTTGTTTCATCAGCGTAAGAACTGAATGCGGAAATAGTCAGTGTCAAAGGTCTCATTATTCACACTCCCAGATATTATTTATCATTTCACTTACAAAACTGCGCTGTTCCTCAGTCATAGGCAGATTATTGCGCTGGAAGTAAAACTCCTCAAAAATCTCCAGCGGAGTACCATTTTCCCGGACTTCCAGTGCTGCCAGACCTGCATCCAGACGAGTGCGCTTGTTGTCATAGTCAAGCTTCATAATGCGTGGGTAGATCATACGAAGTTTGTTCATGGCATCATTTACGTCCTGTTCATCGGTAAGCGTGATATGAACAAAATCCATGCTGCCGCCGGAATTGTAAAGTTCCTCAAAAGTGCCTTTTATCTCACGCATTTCAACCTCAGGCGTCAGCGGAACAGTTTTCACAGTCAATGAGCCTTTTTCACCCAGTTCTGCCACCGTTACCGACTTCTTATGATGTGTTTCAGAGAATGAATATTTAAGCGGCGTACCGCAGTAACGGATATGTTCATCACCGATATTCTGCGGACCGTGAATGTGTCCCAGTGCCACATAATCAAAGCCGTCGTAGGCTGCGGCGTCAACATTTTCGATACCGCCGACAGACAATTCCTCAGAATCAGAAACTACTGCCCCTGTTACAAACTGGTGTGAAATTATGACGTTACGCTGTGTAAAATCTGCGTCAATTGCATCAATTGCAGCTGTTACAGCCTCATTATATGATTTTATCTCCTTTTCAGGGAAAAATCCACGTACTGTTGACGGTCGCAGAAAAGGGAGCATATAAAAGCTGACATCTCCGTATTCGTCAGTAAGAGTCACTGGCGTGACATTGCCGTCATAAACTGGTGAAATGTGTATATTGCTTGATTCCATAATTCGTCTTCCGAAAGCAAGTCTTTCAGCAGAATCATGATTTCCGCTGATGATAAAGATATGTACTCTGCGCTGTGACAGGCTGTAAAGGAAATCATCAAAGAGTGTCACTGCCTGGGCTGGCGGAGTGTTCTTGTCATAGATATCCCCGGCAATTACTATACTTTCCGGCTTTTCTTCATCGACAACCTTTATTATCTGTTCAAGAATATTCTGCTGCAGTTCCAGCATTGAAAAGTCACAGACTTTCTTGCCGATGTGAAGATCCGAAATGTGAACGATTTTCATTTCATCACACCTTTCTGATATATTTATTGTATAATTATATCATTTTTTCATGTATAAAGTCAATAAAAAAGCAGACACCGCACAAAACGGTGTCGGCTTATTAATCGTCCAGATCGTCCTCGCCTCCGCTGACTTCAAAATCAGAAGTGGTGATAACATCCTCTGTATCGAATTTTACGATTTCCATTTCCGGTTCACAGTACTTTTCTCTCATAGCAATACCTCCATTACGTTAATTATATTATAAATTATAAAGCATTTTCACAACATTGTCAAGGTACAGGATTTTCAACAATCCTATGGCATTTATGTAAAATTTTAAAGAATATTTTTTGTTTACTATAATTTCACTGTTTTCCTGCAATTTTCACCGTCACTATAGTACGGACACTTTTTCTTTTCATAATGCCCCTGTATCAATCTTGCGTATTCATCTTTGTCAATGTTCATTCCATAATAATAATATCATAGGAACAGTATGCACAAGTATAGCATTTGTTCATTTCAGTTCACCTCTCCAAACGTCCTTAAAACATTGCCGTTCATATCAATACTGTCAAACATTTCCTGATTATTCTCGTTATCCCAATATCCGATAATAATAACATCGTCAGAAACAGTTATATTGGAGATGTTACTGTTATCCGAAATTTTTTTCTCAACATTAAAATCAGCATCATAGGAAAACAGCCCTTCATTGTTTGCAATAAGACAGCTGTCATTTGTAAAATTACACGCATGAATATGTAAGGCTGAAATATTAAATAAGGTAATTTCATGTGTTTCAATCGAATATCTTTTAAGCTTATCATGATTATGATAGTATATGTAACCGTTTCTGAAGCCCAATATTGTCTGACTGCCTTCAATGACCTTATTAAGTCCAGAACCGTCAGCAGCTGAAGAATACACTCCATCTCTTCCACTAAACCACATCTGGTTCTCATACTCGGCAATAAAATCGAAACCTTCAGGCATATCCATAATAAAGCTTATCTCATTCGTGTTATATGAAACTGAATACAATCCGCCGTCGTCAAAGGATTCATAAAATATAGCAGTTTTACCATAATGAAAAGAGCAGTGTTCAGCAATAATTCTTTTTTCTCCGTTTTCCAGAACTGCCAGTGATGTCGGATCTTTTGTAGCACCGCCCCAGTCCTCACAGTACATCACACCGTCCTGTCTGAACAAATCCCATGCCGCATCGCAGACATAAGTCTTGTTTCCGTCCTTATCATAACGATAAAGCTTATTGTTGTGAAAAATGGTTATATACACATCTTCGCCGTCAACATAAACAGGACGTCCTCTCGCAACAACACTTTTTGGTGTCCAGTCACTGTGACGCTTTACCCAACTGTCACTCTCATAAAAGAAATTTTTCTCAGGAACTTTTTCCTCAGAAGTTTCGGAAACGGTTTCGGCAACTGTTTCACCAGCCGTTTCCTCAATAACGTTTTCAGAAGAAGTTTCAACAGTGGTTTCTTCAATAACATTTCCCTCTGATACTGTTTCAGCACCCCTCTCACACCCGGTAAAACAGGCAGTCAGCAAGATAAGGCATACAGCAAATATTTTTTTCATGTAATTCTCCCTTTGTGACAATACCGCATAATCATAAATGCATCGCACAGTCAGATTTTTCGTGTCAACCTGCAAAAGAAACCACGCAACCACGCTATTTAACGTGATTACGTGGTTTCCGTAACATTTACAATTACTTATTTATTAGTATACATTATAATATATACATCAGTAAATGTCAAGTCCGCCTTTTAATTATCCGGAAATCTCACGCCGCATAAGGCATAAGTCAAACACATCAATTATTCCGTCATTGTTAAGGTCTCCGGCTTTCCAGTCAGTCAGTTCACCGGTGCAAATCAGCCATTTCTGCATCATAACAATATCTGCCACATTGAATACACCGTCGGCATTGACATCTCCTGTTACCGCCGGCACAGGTTCAAGAATAAACTTCTGTCCATCACCGCCCCAGTACTCCCACTGGCAGATATTTGCGCCGTTATCAGTACTTACTTCATAAACGTCAGCACAGGCTTTTCCGTCTGATACAGCGGTCAGAAGTGTATATGAACCGTCCTTGTTGCACTGGAGCGTGAATTTCTGAGAATCATCTCCGCTGTATTCGGCAAGAGTGATATCTGCGCCGTTCTCAGCAGAACCGTTTTCAACTGTAAGCGCTTTGCCGTCTGCTGACTGAACTGTATATTTGCCGTCGTCAAGGCGTGTGAAAGTCCATGTCATTTCAGTGCTTTGTACAGCATTTCCGTCACTTTCAGCGATAAACAATCCGCTGTTAAGATTTCTGACTGTGTATTTTCCGCTGTTTACCATAGGGTGAACAGGCTCTATTTCCCACAGTTGGCAGTCCCCTCCCCAGTAATTCCACTGGTTTATGTTGCCGCCGTTTTCCTCCGACCAGTCATACACGTCCAGCCCAGCCGTATCTCCGGAACACTTTGAAACAATGCCGTAACTTGCACCGTTCTTTATAAGTTTCCAGAGCTGATTGTCTGTACCGCTGTAAGTTTGCAGTTCAATGTTCAAACCGTCTGACACAGAACTTTCCGAAACTGCAATGCACTTTGATTCGCCAGCAAGGGAAACGACTCTGCAATAGCCGTCCTTGTCAGCAATAATGCGCCACTCCTGCTGACCTCCCCCTGTTTTTGTCCACTGCTGAATGTTAGTACCGTCAGCTGTATTTCCGTTTTCAAGGTCGAGTGACTTTTGGCTGAATACATTTATAATGTAGTAGGAAACTCCGCTGAGTAAACTTGTATCACCAATTCTGATGGATTCACCTGTGCCTGACGCTGAATCAGCATTGTAAACCAGCTTGCTTTCTGTATTTGTATAGTCAATAAGGGGTACTCTTTCTGTACCGGTATACTCAGTTGTTTTTGCACCCCACACAGTCTGATTATTGCTTCCCACAGCCGTAAAGGACATTACCTTTTGACCGTTTTCGTCCTGTGCCGCAAGAAAATAACCGCTGTATTTCTGACCGTCAAGGATAAGCACTGCCGCAGAGCTGTCCTCCGCCTGCAACCATGTTCCGCTTACTGCACCGCTGACAGTACCGTCCTCATTGAGAGTAATGGAGCTGTAATTGTGTATTTCCGACGAGGTATCGTTTCCGTGGTTGATGTACTCATAAGTACCGGCAATATCGTCTGTTTCGTAGCCATATTCAGCTATAACATCACCGCTGTACTCATAGGGAGCGACAACAGGCCAGCCCTCCTCATTGAAGTACATGGAATGTACCCTTACCTCGTGATATTCCGTACCGTTGTTGAAACGTGCATGATAGAAAAGATACCATTTTCCGTCATCATCACGCAGTACAGAGTTGTGTCCGCAAGCCATGTAAGCAGTGCTGAGGGAACTGAATTTG
>CAMCMW010000155.1 GCA_945876155.1 uncultured Ruminococcus sp.
CTCACTGATAAGCTTTAAGTCAGACAGATGTATTACATTCTGTATAATTTCTGTGATGTCTTCTTTTCCTTCGTTTACCAGTCTGAAAAAGCTCTTGTTTGTGATGATGCCTATGATGTTGTCTACGCTTTTTTCGTAAACAGGCAGTCTGGAGTACATTTCAGTAAGGAAGATGTCCTTGATTTTATTGAAATCCTCGTTGCGTTCAACCGCCACAACATTTACTCTCGGTATAAGTATTTCATCAACAGTTATTTCGTCAAATTCAAGGGCAGAGCGTACAAGGTCGCTTTCCTGTTCTTCAAGAACGCCCTGTTCCTCGATTTCCTCTATCATGTACTTCAGCTCGTCTTCGGTAACGGTAGGCTGTTCTTCCTTTGGTTTCATTGCATTCTGAAGTATCCTGAAAAGGAATACCACCGGTGTCAGAATCTTCATAAGTATCCAGAGCGGTTCAGCCATTACCAGTGCAACGCTTTCGGCATGGCTTTTTGCGTATGATTTAGGAGTTATTTCACCAAAAATAAGCACCAGCACCGTCATTACCGCCGTTGCAGCGCCGACGCCTCCCGGACCGATAAGTTCTGTAAACAAAACAGTACTTATAGATGTAGAGAGGATATTTACGATATTGTTTCCTATAAGAATAGCAGTAAGGGCGTTATCAAATGAATTTGCAATTTTCAGTGCCTTTTCGGCACGCTTATTGCCCTGGGCAGCATAATTTTTCAGTCTTATCTTGTTTACGCTGGAAAAAGCCGTTTCTGCGCCTGAAAAAACAGCTGACATCGCAAGCAGTGCAATGATTATTATTACCCTTGACATAGTACCTCCAATATTCCAGGACACCTCTAAAAACCACCGGCTAAAGCCTTAGCACCTCATCTGCTTGCATATTTTCCGTCATACTGCGCCAAAATTTCTTGACATACGCCAGTATGCCCGCAAAATTTTGATGCAATCTGACGAAAAATCTGACGGCGCATCTGAGGCACTATGGCTTTTAGAGGCGTCCTTATAAATATACTATTATATAATATCATAAATCTGTAAATTATTCAAGAGGGATTTGGTAAAAATTATAATACACTAAATCCCCTTTTATGTATTAATTGCACTTTTATTATAATTTTCGCAGCTTTTTTGTGCAATAGGTTGACAATATATTTTTTGCATGGTATAATGTAAAGTAGGAAATAAGGCGGTGTCGCCTTGAATAAATTTTACAAAAATAAAGAGGAGGAACCACACAATCATGAAGAAGAAAAAACTTTTCGCCGGAATTGTCAGTGCTGTTATGCTGTGTTCAGCACTTCCGGCGGTTAATCTGGCTGTCCCGACTGACTATTCGTCAGTTTATGCGGCAGAAACCAGCGAGCCACAGACAACAGTTGTTTACTCTGCCGATTTTGAGGACGGTACAAACGATTTTACAGGCAGAGACGGTATCGGTACTTTTACTGTTGTCAGCACAGACGCTCACGGCGGTACAAACTGCCTTGAATGCAGCGACAGAACAAAGGGCTGGCACGGTCCGCAGCTGCCCCTGGACAATATGCTTGAACCAGGTGTTGAATACATCGCAAGCGCATGGGTAAAGGCAGCGTGGTACAATGATGTAAAGATGAGCATGGAGTACACCGATTCTGAAGGTACAAGACATTTCTCAAACCTGAAATCAGCTGTTTCACAGGGTGACTGGGCTGAGATTGCAGATGTTAAATTCAGCGTACCGAAAAATGTTACCAACGCATACATCTACTTTGAGTGCAGTGACGGTGCTAACATTTATGTGGATGATTTCCAGATTACAACTGCTCCTGTTTACGAGATACAGCAGGATATCCCGTCACTCAAAGACGTTTATTCCCCGTACTTCAAAATAGGCGGCGCTGTTACAACATCAGAGCTTGCACCAGTGTCCGCACAGAACCTTATCAAAAAGCACTACAACAGTCTGACTCCCGGAAACGAGCTGAAACCGGAATCAATCCTTGACAAGACTGCTTGCCAGGAACTTGCGGCACAGGGTGACGATACAAATCCGCAGGTGGATATTGCCAGTGCAAGAGAGATTCTCGACTTCTGCCGTGACAACGATATCTCCGTAAGAGGACACGTTCTTGTATGGCACAGCCAGACTCCTGACTGGTTCTTCAAGGAGAATTTCGCTGATGACGGTGACTGGGTATCAAAAGAAAAGATGCTCCAGAGAATGGAAAACTATATAAAGAATGTTTTCGAAACACTTGCAGAAGAATACCCGACAGTTGACTTCTACGCATGGGACGTTGTAAACGAGGCATGGCTTGACGGCGGTACTCCCCGTGACCCGGGCGAACAGGGTTCAAGCGGTTCAAACAACTCAGCATGGGTAAAGATTTTCGGTGACAACTCATTTATTGAACCGGCTTTTGAGTACGCAAGAAAGTATGCACCGGAGGGCTGCAAGCTTTATTACAATGACTTCAACGAGTATATGCCTTCAAAGACAACTGCTATCGTTGACATGGCAAATGACTTAAAGGAAAAGGGTCTTATCGACGGTATCGGTATGCAGTCACACCTTGACGTTGGTTTCCCGACCGCCTCAGCCTATGAAAAGGCACTGAAAGCATTTTCTGAAACAGGACTTGACGTTCAGGTAACAGAGCTTGACATTACAACAAGCGATACATCAGAGGCTGGTTTTGAAACACAGGCTAAGCTTTACAGCGATGTAATGGACGCCTGCGTTAAGTATTCCGACAGCATTTCAGCAGTAG
This sequence comes from uncultured Ruminococcus sp., assembly GCA_945876155.1. Taxonomy (GTDB): domain Bacteria; phylum Bacillota; class Clostridia; order Oscillospirales; family Ruminococcaceae; genus Porcipelethomonas. The sequence goes on from CAMCMW010000155.1 coordinate 2,766, forward strand.
TATTCTGGGGTACAACAGACGATAAGAGCTGGAGAGCAAGCAGATGTCCGCTCCTCTTTAATGAGGACTTCACAGCTAAGCCGGCTTACTATGCAATCATAGACGGACTTGACGTTCCTGAAACAGAACCTACTACAGAAGCGCCGACTGACGTTCCTACAGATCCGGAGATTGATTTCATTCCAGGTGATGTTAAGAAGGACGAGGTTATCAATGTATTTGATGCTGTTGCGCTGAGAGAAATGCTTATGGATGACGCTCCTGCGGATTTACCACCTCATGCGTTTGCTGCTGACACAAACGGAAATGGTATGCTTGAAGTTGCCGATCTGGTTTTACTTCACGAGTACCTTGTGGGCAAGGACGTTGAACTGAAATATTATCTCATTATTGAAGATTCACTTTAAATCTTTAAATAATGTACTGAATAAACTTTAAGGCGGCTTGATTTTAAGCCGCCTTTTTCAACTCTACGGAGCGTTTATTGATTTTTCCGTCCGGACGGTATATACTTAAACAGGGGGGTGAGAAACATGGATTGCAGCAAAACAGGAAAAATAATCTTTGAACTGAGAAGAGAAAAAGGCATGACCCAGAAACAGCTTGCGGACGCTATAAACATAAGTGACAAAACTGTCTCCAAATGGGAGCGTGGACTGGGCTGTCCGGACGTTTCACTGCTGAGTGAACTTTCGGAAGTACTTGAAGTGAACGTTGAAAAGCTGCTTGAGGGCTGCCTTGAAAAAAACGATACGGACGGAGGAAATATGAAAAAACTGAAATTTTACGTGTGTCCCGAATGCGGGAACATTATGACATCAACAGGAAAATCGGAAATATCCTGCTGCGGAAGAAAGTTAAGTGAACTTACAGCCGTAAAGGCGGACGAAAATCACAGTGTCAGAATCGAGCCAATGGACGACGAAAGCTATGTTGTGTTCGACCACGAAATGACAAAGCAGCATTTTATAAGCTTTGTAGCCTATTCCAACTGTGACAGAATCACTATGGTAAGGCTTTACCCGGAGCAGAATGCAGAAGTGCGTTTTCCCAGACTCAGAGGCGGCAGACTTTATTTTTACTGCAATGAGCATGGATTGTTTTATGTTTAAGGGAGTACGTCAGTACTCCTTTCAGCATGTCGAAAAAGTCAAATTATGCCCGCCGAATGGCGAATTAAAAGTTTCGCCAGCCTTTTCAAAGGCTGTGGGTTTCCAAAGGGCAAAGCCCTTTGTCGCCGTCCGCAGACGGCGAAATTCCTTGCCTTAGAAGCGCTCCGCAAGGGGTGAATTGAAAATCTTTGATTTTCAAGAGGGGACGCCCTGCAAGAGAGGGCGTCCCCTGAATTGTTTTAAAATCAGCTTTTTCATTTTGAGAAGAAATAGTTTACCTTTCACCGTTCAAATTTAACCTGTCAGTCAGAATGTATTTACAGAGATACAAGAATATTGTATAATACAATCATCGGAGGTGAACAGCTTGAAGATAAGGATAGAAATTGACGAAACGGCGCAGGAGGACGAAGTTATTGTAAAATGCCGGGAACTGAATGACAATGTAAGGCGTATTCAGCAGGCAGTTACGGAAATCTCAAACCGGAATGAAATAGAGTTTTTCAAGGACGGTACGGAATATTTTCTGCCTGTGGAGTCGGTACTGTTTTTTGAAACCGCCGGAAGTCTTATTGACGCACATACGGCTGATGATGTCTTTCAGGTGAAATTCAAGCTTTATGAACTTGAAAATATTCTGCCGGGGTATTTTGTCAGGGTTTCAAAATCAACAATACTCAATATCCGTCACATTTATTCCATTGAAAAGAATATCACATCTTCAAGTCTGGTCAGATTCAGCAAAACTCATAAGCAGGTTTATGTTTCAAGAAATTATTACAAGTTTCTGAAACAGCGTTTAAGCGAAAGGAGCGTTTAATTATGAAAACTTCAAAAATAGCATGGGGACTTTTCTTTGTGGCAGCGGCGGCACTGATAATCTTAAATCAGACGGGTATCATCGGAGAGGTAAGCATTGTGGGGATAATCATATCTCTTCTGCTTTTGCCTGTTATCGTTTCGGGAATAAAAAGCAGGAACTTCTTCTGCATACTTGTCCCGGCAGCTTTTATTGCAGTAATCTTTGACGAACCCCTTGGTATCGAAAAGTTTACTCCCTGGCCGCTGCTGGCTTGTGCAGTATTTCTGAGCATCGGACTGCACATTCTGTTTCCGGCAAAAAACAAGTGGCAAACAGAAAAGTTCGACAACAGTCAGAACTGGCAGACAGAATCCTCCGACGGTGAACACGTCTGCTTTCAGAACCGTTTTTCGGGAAGTGTAAAATATGTTACTT
>CAMCMW010000156.1 GCA_945876155.1 uncultured Ruminococcus sp.
AGCCCCTATGGGGCGTTTATGGAAAAACCCCCGGCTTTGCCGGGGGATGTTTATTGTTATACCAAAGATTTGGGACGCACTGTAAAAATGCGTCCCTTTTATTATAATTTCTGGATTTTAGCGAAGTTTGCCATGATTTTCTTTGTGCCGACCTTTTCAAAAGCAATTTCCAGCATGGCGTCATTTGCCATTTTCTTTACGCTTAAAATCGTACCCTCGCCGAAAATGTTGTGCTTTACCTTTTCGCCTACAGTGTAGTCAGCTCCGGAAGAAGTCTGGGATTTTGCTGCTTTGTTGTTTGCAAGCTGCTGCTGGAGTGAGATTGAGTTGACCTTTGAAACTGGCGGCTTGTCGGAGTTGGCAATTACTGTATTGTCGTGCTTTTCGATGAGATTCTTGTCGATTTCCTTGATAAATCTTGATGTGACATTTCGCTGGGTCGAACCGAAAAGCATTCTCTGTGCGGAACTGCTGAGATAGAGATGTTTCTTTGCACGGGTAATTGCAACGTACGCAAGACGGCGCTCCTCCTGAATTTCTTCATCATTGCCGAAACAGCGTCCGCTCGGGAAAATGCCGTCCTCCATACCAACTGCGAAAACGTTGTTGAATTCAAGTCCCTTTGCGGAGTGAACAGTCATGAGGACAACAGCGTCGGTGTCGGAATCCATTTTGTCCAGGTCGGTGTAAAGGGAGATTTCCTCAAGGAATTCGCTGAGAGACGGCTCTTCGCTCTCGTCAATATATGTTCTGATAGTAGATTTAAGTTCCTCAATATTCTCAATACGGCTTATGCCCTCGTCACCAAGACTTTTCATGTAGTCGAGATAGCCGGTTTTTTCAAGCATAAGGTCGAAAAACTCGTCAAGAGGCAGTTCCTCTGAGGCTGTTTTCAGGTCCTCAAACATTTTTGCTGCGGTTTTAAGCGCACCGGATTTTTTGGAAAGCATTGGATAGCTGCCGGCATTTTTCATAACTTCAACAGGGGAGAGCCCCAGATCTGTTGTTATGTCCATGATGACCCCGAGAGTGCTGTCGCCGATTCCACGCTTTGGCTCGTTGATGATACGTCTGAATCTCAGCAGGTCATTTTCATTGTTTATCACCGCAAGATAGGAGGTAAGGTCTTTGATTTCCTTTCTGTCGTAGAATCTCATACCGCCGTAGACACGGTAGGGGATACCGCTTTTAACGAGTGCCTGTTCTATTATGTTGGACTGGGCGTTCATTCTGTAAAGCACCGCATTGTCGCTGTATTTTCCGCCGTCCTTGACCGATTCCAGCACCTTTGACGCCACAAACGCAGCCTCGTCACGCTCGTCCTTTGCCTTGAACCAGTAAATCTTGTCCCCCTCACCGCTGTCAGTCCAGAGATTTTTGGACTTTCTCTCGGAGTTGTTTTTGATAACGGAGTTGGCGGCGTCAAGGATATTCTGGGTTGAACGGTAATTCTGTTCCAGTCTTATGACCTTGCTGCCGGCAAACTGCTGTTCAAAACTGAGGATATTTTCGATAGTAGCGCCTCTGAACTTGTAGATACTCTGGTCGTCGTCACCTACAACACAAAGGTTGTTGTGCTTTGCGGACAAAAGACTTACCAGTCTGAACTGTGCATGGTTTGTGTCCTGATACTCGTCAACCATGATGTACTTGTAGCGGTTCTGGTAGTATTCAAGAGCGTCGGGGTACTCAGCGAGAATTTTGACTGTAAGAACGATAATATCATCAAAGTCAACCGCATTGGACGCAAAAAGACGTTTCTGATACTCTTTATATATCTTTGCAATGACTGTTTTGCGGTAGTCGTTTCCGGCATCTTTTTCGTACTCTTCGGGAGTCATAAGCTTGTCCTTTGCAAAGCCGATTTCTGAGAGGACAGACCTTGGCGGAAACTGCTTTTCTGAAATCCCTAAATCGCTCATACAGGATTTGACCACACGCTGGCTGTCGTCGGAATCGTAGATAGTAAAGCTGCGCTGATAGCCGAGACGTTCAATGTCACGTCTTAAAATCCTCACGCAGGCTGAATGGAAAGTCGCAGCCTGTATGTCAGAGGCGTCCTCTCCCAGCATTGCTGAAAGTCTTTCTTTCAGTTCACCGGCAGCCTTGTTGGTGAATGTGATTGCAAGTATGTTCCAGGGCTTAATGGGTGAAACCGCAATTGCGTCTCTGAGGGTGTCCAGTCCTACCTCACCGCCGTTTAAATACTCTTCCAGTACACGGCAGTCCTCGTCACTGCCCTGATAAGCCGTGTCGTAGTAGGCATTTCCGAAGTTAATCATGTTGGCGATACGGTTTACGATAACGGTTGTTTTACCGCTTCCTGCGCCGGCAAGGACAAGTACCGGTCCGCTGACAGAAAAAACCGCTTCCCTCTGGCGTTCGTTCATTCTTCCGAAGTATTTTTCAAGTGCTTTTTGTTTAAGTTCTGTGTAGGTCATTATTATTCTCAAATCAAACGGGTTAAGAATTTAAATTGCATTTATATTATAGCATATTTTTTTAAGTATGAAAAGTACCTTGAAAAATAATATTTTTTATTCAATTCACAAAAACTTAACATTTCTTTAATACTTTATCTATTTCTTTTGGAAAATTTTGTGGTATAATATTAAGCGTAGAGCAAAAGAAAAAAACAGAAAAAACAAAAGAACAAGGAAAGGGGCTGGAAGAGATTCCGGCTTTTTTCTTTTGGTAAATCATAATTTACGGCAGCTATTTGCGTAACCTATTGAGGGAAACCCTTTTGAAAAAGGGTTCTCCCTCAAACTCCCTTCCTAAAACTTTAACCTATTTTTTCTCATAGGGGCACAGCCCCTATGAGAAAAAATGAATCAAAAGTCTTTGGAAAGGGGTCTGGGGAAGAACCTTTCCTCAGAAAGGTTTGCCCCAGCAGGGTTGCGTATATACTTGCCGTAAATTCTGATTTACCCAAAAATAAGATCAACCTGAGAAGAAACAATCCTCTCAGGTTTACTTTTTGGTATCACAAAATAAAACAGATAAGTCCGCTGCACCCCTCGTTGATAACCCTTTGCAGTGTCTCCTGTAACTTCATTCTCGCCTCAACGGGCATTTTGTAAAGCTTGTTGTGAAGACCCTCGTTGACAAGTTCGTGGAGTGACTTTCCGAAAATATTTGACTCCCATATCTTCTTCGGATTTTCCTCAAAGCCGGAAAGCAGGTACATCACCAGTTCCTCGCTCTGCTTTTCAGTACCCACTATCGGACTTACCGTGGTATTTATCGCCGCTTTCATAAGATGTATGGACGGTGCAGAGGCTTTAAGCTTAACGCCGTATTTTCCGCCCTGCTTGATTATTTCCGGTTCTTCCAGGGACAGCTCGTCAATGTCCGGCATGACTATACCGTAACCGGTAGCCTCAACCTCGTCAAGGGCAGGCTTGATTTTTTCGTACTCTTTTTTAATGCGGTTAAGCTCCATGAGTACCGGCAGCAGGTCGCTTTCGTTGACAATCTCAATACCGGTAGCCTCGCCTAAAATCTTGTAGAAAAGACTGCTGTCAAGGGTCACCTGAATGGTAACGCTGCCCTGACCCAGGTTCATATCCGCAATTCTCGATTCCGTAATGTACTGGCATTTTCCCATAAGCTCCGCAGCGTTTTTCACCTCACGGACTATCCTTACATTTTCCGCAGCGGTTCTCACGGCAGAGAAAATCTCGTCTTTGAGCCAGTGACCCTTTTCCAGACCGGTAATCCACTTTTCCATTCTGATGTTGATTTCCTTTATGGGGAACGCAAAGAGAATCTGCATAATAATGTCTTTGATGTCCTGTTCGTTGAGTTCAAGGCAGTTTACCGGAATGACCGTTGCCGAGTACTTTTCAGACAGCGCCTGACACATTGCCTTAGCCTTTTCGCTGGACGGGTCAACGCAGTTCATGATTACTACAAACGGCTTGTTTATTTCCTTTAATTCGTTTACCACACGCTCCTCAGCCTCGGCGTATTCCTCTCTTGGAATGTCAGAAATACTTCCGTCTGTCGTCACCACAAGACCGATAGTGGAGTGTTCCGAGATAACCTTTCGTGTGCCTATTTCCGCCGCCATGTTGAAGGGTATCTCCTCTTCAAACCAGGGCGTCTGAACCATTCTGGGGGCAGCGTTTTCTATGTAGCCTATTGAACTTGGAACGATGTACCCCACACAGTCAATCATTCTGACATTGAACCTTGCACCGTCCTCCAGATTTACTTCAACAGCCTCTTCCGGAATGAATTTGGGTTCAGTGGTCATGATAGTCTTTCCGGCGGCAGACTGGGGCAGTTCGTCAACTGCACGCTCTCTCTTGAAATCACTTTCAATGTTGGGTATTACCAGAGATTCCATAAACCTTTTTATAAAGGTGGACTTGCCTGTGCGGACAGGTCCGACAACGCCGATATAAATGTCACCGTCGGTTCTGCTGGCAATATCGCTGTAAATATCGTTGGTCATGTTTATCCTCCTATACAATCCTACACAATCGGAATCAGCAGCATACCGCTGTCGGAAAGCAGCTGGGTTTCAAGGTCGTTTTCTTCCATTATTGCTCTGACAGAGGTGCTGTAGCGTTTGGCGATTTCCCATATATCCTCGCCCTCAACGCCGTAGTAAAGCTTGAGAGCGTAGTCGCCGTCACGTATCTTCTTCACTGAATCATCAAAGCTTACTTCGGTCACTGCCTCGCAGGAGGAGGAGAGACTTACATTTCCGCTGATTTTCAGTTCGGCTTTGAGAGAAATGCTGTCGGAGGAGGTGATAGTGTAGGTGCAGTCGGTAACGGTCACGTTTATGTCGGGGGAGGCGGTTTCGGTTATTCCGTTTACCGGTATCCGCTGTTCAAACGCCTCTGCTTTCTCCATGACTGCCGGCATTGAGTTTTCACTTTTTACCAAAACGCAGTACTCCAGCATACCGCTGACCACAAGGCATTTCTCCTGGGTGTCGATAGCTGTATTTATATTTTTCGGGGTACACCACACGTCGTAAACACATTCAAATGCACCGCCCTCGTTTTCGATAGTCAGCTTTTCCTGTACGCTTTCTCATATCTCAACGGGCGCACGCTGTATTTTCAGCTTTGAGGACGCATATTCACAG
>CAMCMW010000157.1 GCA_945876155.1 uncultured Ruminococcus sp.
CGCTGAACTGGTACATAGCAAGATACAGGTCGGAGGCTAAGTCCGAAGTGGCTGCAATGACGACGGTAAAGCCGGTAACAACAGTCAGAAAAACAACTACAAAGGTCACTACCACTACCAAAAAAACTACAACGACAACAACGACAAAATCCCGTTACAAGGGCATAGACGTTTCAAGATTCCAGGGTACAATCGACTGGACTAAGGTAAAAAAAGCCGGAATCGAGTTTGTAATGATAAGAGCCGGCTACGGAAAGTATGCCGACCAGGTTGACGCAAACTTCAAGACCAATATTGCCGGCGCACAGAAAGCTGGTATAGACTGCGGCGTTTACTGGTACAGCTACGCTCTGAACACCTCTGACGCTCTCGCCGAGGCAAAGACCTGCTACAATACAATAAAGGGCTATAAGCTCAGCTATCCTGTGGCATTTGATATTGAGGAAAGCAGTCAGATGGCGCTGACCACTACTCAGGTTTCCAACATCACAAAGGTTTTCTGCGAATATCTCGAAAGCCAGAACTACTACGTTTCAGTATACAGCTTTGCAAGTATGCTCAAAGACAAGATGAACAGCAGCGTACTTACAAGCTATGATATCTGGGTGGCTCACATTAATGTTTCTGCACCTAACTACAGCGGAAATTACGGTATGTGGCAGTACAGCCATACAGGAAGTGTAAACGGTATCAGCGGCAACGTTGACCTTGATTACAGCTATAAATATTATCCGGCAATCATGAAGAATAAAAAGCTTAACGGATATACATAAACTTATGAGGGTACTGATTTTTGCCAGTACCCTTGTTTCTGTTTTATAGTGAACGCAAAAAAATTTTGCTTTTCACTATAATAATTTATTTTATAGCCTTGCACATCCGCTTACTTCGTAAGCTCCGTGCATATCGGCTGATAGTAAACTAAAAAAATATTTTTCGTTTACTATAAAATGCAAAAAATTATATTTAATGGGGGTTTTTAAATGAGTAAATTTTGTATGCAGTGCGGAGCGCAGATGGACGACAACGCTGAAATCTGTTCATCATGCGGTGCGGCACAGACAAATGCACCGGACGGAGCAGCTGTTTCAGCAGGTGAGACTAAAAAATCATCAATGGCACCTCTGATTGCGGCGGCAGCAGTAGTTGTAGTTATTCTTCTTCTGATCCTGAAAGCACTTTTCGGCGGCAGTTACAAAGAACCAATCGACAATATGTGTAAGGCAATGGAAACAGGAAAGGGAAAATACCTTTACAAGTGTATGCCGGAATTCCTTTTTGAAGAGCAGTTTGAGGATATGAAAAAGAGCGAAATCATCGACGAGCTTGATGAAGAGGCTGAAGATGCTCTTGACAGTATGGAAGATAAATACGGTGATGATGTAAAGGTTTCTTACAAGATCAAGGACAAGGAAAAGATTGACAAGGACGACCTTGAAGATCTGGAAGAAACTCTTGAAGACGTATATGATTCAAAAATCAAGATAAGAAAAGGCTATGAGGTCGAGGTTAAACTCAAAATCAAGGGCGACGATGACAGCGACAGTGAGACAGCAACTGTCAAAGTATATAAGATAAACGGTGACTGGTGCTTTATAGGTCTCGGCAGCTTTTTTTAATTAAATAATACATAAACCTATGGGTTTTTCCCATAGGTTTCTTAGTACAGGGGGAAGAAAAAATGAGTAAATTCTGTTCACAGTGCGGTGCAATGCTGGAGGACAGTGACAATATCTGCACATCATGCGGTGCGCCTCAGAAAAAAGTTGTATCAGCAGCGTCAAAAAAAGCGTATGCCGCTGTTGGTGCTGTAATAGTTGGCGTTGCAGTCATAATTTTTCGTACATTCCTGATTTTCTATCCGGGGGACTATAAAGAACCCGTTGAGAATTTGTTAAAGGCAGCCGAAACCGGAAAGGGAAAATATCTGTGTGAGGCGTGTGCTGATTTCATGGTCGATACCAGTTCTGAAATTGATTCATACTATGCAGACGCAGAAGAAATCAACGAATTGCTGGAGTACGAATTTGGTGACGATTTAAGCATTGATTACAAGTTCAAGAGCAAGAAAAGACTGAAAGAAGCGTCAATACCAGTAAGACTGTACGGCGAAATTGCTCCGAAAGCAGATTCAATGTCCGGGTATGAGGTAAAGGTGAAGGTCACTGTCAAGGGTGATGACAAGGAAAAATCTCAGACTATGGAATTTGAGGTGCTTGAATACAGGAGTAACTGGTGCATAATCAACATGGGAGACGCTCTTAAAGAACTTAAAAGTATCATATAGCAAAATTATGGGACACCTTTGCGGGCGTCCCATTTTTCAGCATAGTATCGGCTGGAGCTGTATTCCGTCAAGAGCCGCAGAAATAGTTTCCTCCAGCCTTGAAAAATCGCAGATTGCAGAAGTGGGTTTATTTACCTTGTCGTCCTGATAAATCGGGACGAAGTAGTAATTTTTCATGTTCATAAGCATACCGATATTTTTCATGGAACCGGCAAGGGAATCGTTTGACGCAAGAGCAATAACAACCGGCTTTTTGTTTCTGAGGTGTGACTTCACCGCCATAGTTGCCGGACTGTCAGTAATACTTGCCGCAAGCTTTGCGCAGGTGTTTCCGGTGCAGGGACAGACAACAAGTATATCCGTCAGATTTTTAGGACCGATAGGTTCTGCATCTTCGATTCGTGTAATCACCTTTCTTCCGCAGATATCCTCAAGCTTTTTTATGTTATCATGCGCTGTGCCGAACCTTGAATCTATCGAGGCGGCATTGTATGACATTACCGGTATCAGGTCAGCACCGCTTTTTTTCAGAGCCTGTGCCTGCAAAAAGCTTTTATTGAATGTACAAAATGAACCGGTCATAACATAACCGATTCTGATCTCTGAAAGATCAGCCATCTGTATATCTCCTCTCTTTAAGGATATTGAGAATAGTAGAGGCTATTATTTCTCCCGAACTTATTGGTGCAACCTTTCCCGGCAGAGAAAGTGCCCAGACCACTTTAAGACCCAGTTTTCCGGCAACGTCAAAGTCAACACCGCCGGGTTTGGACGCAAGGTCGATAATCAGGGTTTCGGTACCTGCATTTCTAAGTATTTCTTCATTAAGTATGACTGCCGGAACAGTGTTGAACACAAGTGTGAAATCCCCGATTTTATCCTTCAGCATTGAGGTGTGGAGAGTACGGCAGCCGTTAATTTCAGCCCATGCGAGGTCGGAATATTTTCTCGCAGTAACCGTCACCTCTGCCCCCATTGCGACGAGTATTTTCACCAGTACTTTGGAAATTCTTCCGTAGCCGGTCACAAGGACTTTCTGTCTGAAAATTGTGGTGGCAAGTTCCTCCATAGCAATCTGGACTGCACCCTCCGCTGTTGGCACGGCATTCAGTACGCTTAGTTCCTCACGGTCGAAATAATCAATTGCCTCTATAGAATATTTATCGAAAATCTTCATGGTTTTTGCGTCAATTCTACCGCCCAAAACCACTCCGTTATCCTTTAAAACTGAAAAAAGGCTTGTCATAGGAATATTGTTTTTGCAAAAGGGGGTGTTTACAAATACACCGTTTTGTGATGCCGGCAGAGGAAGAATAATTATGTCAGCTTTTTCCGGCATATCAAGGGTACAGCCTACTGGTGTCACGTTTTCCGGCAGTGAGATATTACCGTCAAATCCGGCGGCGTATACCTTGTAATCCTCAGCAAGTGAGGCGGCTGTGTAGACCTGCCGTAAATCTCCTCCGACAACAAGAAATGTAATATCATTATTCATAACAAGCCCTCGTTTCATATAAGATTTTCTTTTATATATTATGTTTTACTCTGAGGAACTGTGAATAAAAATAACGGGCAACCAATGGTCACCCGAAAAATTGAATTATTTCTTTATCCCCAGTATTTCCTCCGCCTTTTTTACTTCCTCCTCAGTAGGAGTACGCACACCGTCAAGGGGATAAGGAATACCAAGCTTTTCCCATTTGAACATTCCCAGCGTATGATAGGGAAGTATCTCAACACGCTCTACGCCATTAAGCGTATCAATAAACCTTTTCATTTCAATCAGTCCGCTTTCATCATCTGTAACACCCGGCACAAGGACGTGTCTTATCCACATAGGCTTGTTATTATCCGAAAGCCATTGAGCCATTTTCAGCACATTTTCATTACCGAAACCAGTCAGGTCGTGGTGAAGATTACCGTCCATTTCTTTCAGGTCAAGCATTACAAGGTCGGTATACTCCATTAGCGCTTTGAACTTTTCAAGCCATTCATCGTTTTCCGAAAAGGGCTGTCCGGCGGTGTCAAGAACGGTATTTATGTTTTTTTGCTTTGCAAGTCTGAAAAACTCCGTCACAAATTCGATTTGCAGAAGAGGTTCTCCGCCGCTGACTGTAATACCGCCGTTTTGTTTCCAGTAGTTTTTGTAGCGGTATGCCTTTTTGAAAAGTTCATCTGCTGTGTATTCCTCACTGCCCTCTGCCGACCATGTTTCAGGGTTATGGCAGAATTTACAGCGCATTTTACACCCCTGCAGAAAAACCACATATCTCACCCCCGGACCGTCAACCAGTCCGAAACTTTCAAGGGAATGAACATAACCTTTAACTGACATAAATTTATTCCTTTCATTTGTCTTTATTCTTCTTTTGTATACTTACCGTTGAAACTATTCCATAGATGAAAACTGCGGCAAGCAAAACGTATTCTATAATCAGAAAAATCAATCTTTTAGTAATAAGATTCAGTCCCACTGAAAGAAAAACTAAAAACAAAAACAGCAGTACAATTGCAGACTGGCGGTAATACGGTTTCTTATTCATTTTACTGCGCTCATCTTTCGACGCATAAAACCAGGCATTATTTAACAGTATCCCCTTTTCCATAAACTGCATAACAGAAAAAATCAGCGAAGCTGCGGCACATACAAACATTATAACTGTTAATATTATCTCTGATGTTTTCATATAAATTCACCTCAAAATACATTCATTTTTGCAGAACGCCGTATATGACAAATCAGAAGTTGTGTTTCTGATTATTCAGAATCCACCGTAATGTTTTAAGGTTTCTGCTG
>CAMCMW010000158.1 GCA_945876155.1 uncultured Ruminococcus sp.
CTTACAGAGAATAATCTTAATGAGGATGATACAGTTGAATTATCTATTTCCGAATGAAACAATGAGGAAATGAGATGAAACTATTCAAAATAATGAAATATGATTGGTAACGGGATTAAAAATAAACCTGATATGCTAAATAACTTACGGATTATGTACTATCTCTTTCCTGCTGAACTGGTGAAATAATGAGAAGAAAAATAAAATGGAGCGTGAAAAAATGAATTTTAAAATTGAAAGCAACAGAATTTTCAAAAAAGATGAAAATGGCAAAGTAATTGCGGAAATCACTTTCCCAGAAACTGAAAAGGGTGTATTCTGTATTGACCATACTTTTGTAGATGATTCACTGAGAGGTCAGGGTGTAGCAGGTCAGCTTGTGCAGCTGGCAGTAGATAAGATAAAGGAACAGGGTGGAAAAGTAACTGCTACCTGTTCTTATGCTCAGCACTGGCTTGAAAAACATGGAATGTGAAAGGTGAATTAAAATGAATGATTGTGATACCTGTGCATACTGTTCCTACGATGAGAAGCTGGACTGTTACACCTGTGAAATGAACCTTGATGAAGATGAGTATGCAAGGTTTGTACAAGGACAGTATAAAAAATGTCCGTACTATCGTGACGGTGATGAATATAAAATAGCAAGGAAGCAGTGAGACGATTTAGATATACAAAGTTTTTATTTTTTCATAATAATATTTAAAGGACACCCGTATGTCTGGTAAGCGTGATATAATAGACTTGTAACTTAAACAGAAAGGAAGTCTTTATATGACACAGACGGACAGAAAAACTGAAAACAGAATAAAAATTGAAAATATGAAAAATGACGAAAATTTCCTGTACAGACGTGGAAATATAGTCTGGATTAATGTTCCGGAGGATTTGAAGGGCAGTACCCATATTCAGGCTGGCATCAGAAAAGGACTGATTTTTTCCAACGATGTCAATAATCTTTTTTCAGATTTGATTTACATAATTCCATGCACGACCCAGAATAAAAAAATGAAATTTCATGTGAAATATCAGAATCAGTATATACTGGCAGAACAGCTGAATCCTATTGACAAATCATGGATTCTTGCTGACAAGGGAGTTACAAAAATTGATGACAGTACACTGGAAATCGTTGAGTCGAATTTCATGAAACAGTTCGGACTGAAAGATATGATGGCGTCGTAATAACAGGAGAACATAAAATGAACTGTGAAAAAAATGACCGAATGCTTGAAATTTTTATGAGAGCCTTACGTGGAGAAGCCATTTCTTTGAACAGGCTTGCAGATGAATACGGCGTTTCAACTAAAAGCATCAGCCGTGATATCAGCGGTATCAAAAACTTTCTTGCAGAGCACAGAGAGCTTATGCAGAATGCGGAGCTTACATATTCACGCAAGAACAAGTCATACACACTGACTAATGATGAATTTCTCAAAAACAAAGAGCTTTTTGCACTTGTCAAGATACTCCTCGGCAGCCGTGCACTTAGCAAGGATGAGATTCTCACATTTATTTCAAAGCTTAAAAGATTCACTACTGTAAGTGACAGGGAAACCCTTGAAAACCTGATACGCAAAGAGATTTATCACTATCACGAAGTCAAGTCTGACTGTCAGGGTGTTGTGGATAATCTCTGGAAGCTGATACAGGCAATTGAGGAAAGACATACTCTTACGATAACCTATTACAAAATGAACCGTGACGAGGTAAAGCGTAAAATCAAGCCGGCGGCGGTAATGTTCAGCGAGTATTATTTTTACCTGATAGCGTACATGGCTGACGATAACGAGTACAAACCTAAATATTTCAGAATCGACCGTATTACCTCAATCATGGAGCACAGGGAGAATTTCCGGCTTGACAGAAAGCATGATTTTGACGAGGGCGATTTGCGTGAAAAAAATCAGTTTATGTTTCCGGGAGAAAATATCAAAATACGATTTGAGTTTTCCGGTCTGTCTGTACAGGCAATACTTGACCGTCTGCCGACTGCAAAGGTAATCGAGAAAAACGGCAATGTCAGCACAATTGAGGCAGAGGTCAATTATGGACGAGGTATAATCATGTACCTGCTTTCACAGGGGTCATGGGTGAAGGTGCTTTCGCCGGAATGTCTGATTGAGGATATGAAAGATGAAATTGATAAAATGAGAAGTCAATACTAACAAAAAAATATTTTTCATGGACATGCGCTTGTCCGGTTCTGGTTGTATAATAGAACCAAGGACTAAAAATAATAATATTTGCTTGACATTAGAAATAATATAGTGTATAATAAGAATAATTGGTAAAAATGGTCTGAAATTCTGGTTATATGCAGAAAATGAAAGGAACGGTAGTTTGATAATGAGCAGAGATGAAAAATATTGCGGTCATGATGTGGAAATCAATGATGATATAATTGCTTTCAATCGTCTTAGAAAAACTATTTTCAATCAGGTTAAAAAGAGTTACCCGACTTTAAGCGAACTCACACGGGCAAATTTTAAACAAGCCTATGCGGATGGCTACACAAATGTTTTGGATATGGCTGTAACCATACTTGCCAACAATAACATAATTGATTACGATTCTGAAAGACTTGACAATGTAATACATGAAAACTTTTATTTAGAATTTAACGATATCATGATGAAATACCAGAATAAAATAAATGCTTGTAATCATATAAACGAACATCAAAATCATCAACAGCAGGGAAACTATTATAATAAAGATTATTCTTTGGGTACAAATTTAGCTGCAGCGGCAGTTGCCACTGCTGTTGCCGGTGCAATTAACTTGGCTCTTGATGGGGCTGATTCGGTAATTTCAGAAAAAAAATACGATAAAATCTTTTCATCGTATGTAATGGAGTTTAAACAGAGCTTTGAAAACAACATTGGATATATATGTGAAGTGCTTTCCGGAATATGCGCTGAAAAGTTTCTGGACAAAAACTATGTTCACAAGCTCACCTCCAAAACTGATAATATGCTTCAGAAGCTTGATGCTTTTATTCCTGACGGCGAAGAATCAGAAGCCGCTGAAATGCCGGAGAATTTTGGCGAATTGGTCGCTGAGGCTCTTTCTGTCAACTCTGCAAGTTATGCGGTATACAGAAAAATCTTTATTATCGGCGGAATGTACATGAATATAGAGCCTTTTGAAATAAAGAAAATCGCTGATATACATGATATAGATATTTCAAATCTTATCACTGATTATTTCACCATGATAACCCGTATAGGTGAAAATACTGATTTATCTGAAAAAATTGAAATTATGGGTTCTGTGATTGATAAATGCAGTGCATACACGGCTGAACAGTCCGGAAGATATTCCGACTATATTGCCAATATAAAAAGCTATGTCTTATCAGCAAAGCGCTTTTTTGAACTATCCTCTGAGTTTCACGAATGCAAAAATGAAACTGAACTCTTTGGGATCGTTTCCAAATTAGAAAAAATCACTTTTGACAATGTGAAAATTATTGAAGACACCGATGAACTGACACACAGCTTTATCGAACACCTTGAGGATCGCAGAAATGATTATCAGCTTGAACTTTCAAGCAAAATTTCTGATGCTGTTACATCGATTATGGTTATGATTGATAAGAACAAGGAAAATTATACTACCGAATCTGCTGTTGAAATATCCTCATGTTTAAACGCTGTTGAATATAAAACAGATTCTCAGAAGGAATTCTGTTCCGCATACAAATTGTGGATCGCAGAAAAGATAAAAGAAGACCTTAAAGCAAGAATCAAGTCCATGTCCCATGACGATATGATTATGGACAAGACTTCATATTACAATGGGACAAATGAATTCTACGAGCTTGTCAGGAATGATATTAAAAAAGAAGATTATGAAGCGGTTTTGAACAATATTATCAATGATTATGAAAACAAAGATATGTTCAGAATGTGTCTCGGACTTGAAGACATTACGGATGTTGATGAACTTTTTAAACTCAAAGAAAAAATCATCAGCAAAAAATATTCTGATTCAATAACAGCAACATATACCAAAAAGATTGATGTTGCTATCAATGATTTTGAAAACAAAGATATGTTCAGAATGTGTCTCGGACTTGAAGACATTACGGATGTTGATGAACTTTTTAAACTCAAGGAAGAAATCATCAGCAAAAAATATTCTGATTCATTAACAGCAACATATACCAAAAAGATCGATGATAAACTCATAGCTATCAACAAAGCCGGTATTATCAAAGAATTGTCCGCAAAAATATCATCTCTTGATTATGCGGCGGTACATTCCGAATGGGTCAGAAGCACTTCAGGAAACAGCAGTTTATATACTCCGGATATCTATCTGTCAGCAGAAGAAATTACAGCAATGCTTGCAGAAGCCGTTGATAAATACGAAGAATCATATCTTTCAGATATGTGTTCCGGACTTGAAACAGCAGATCTTGAAAATGCTTATAAAATTCAAGCCGCTGTCAGCGAATCGTCATACAGGGACAGCAACAAATCTTCTTTCATGAGAAATATTGAAAACAGGATCGATATCCTGCGTACCGAAGAGGTAAAACGGATTTGCGGCGGCATGGAAAGCATGACCGAAGAACAGTTGCTGCAGACTGCTTCAACGCTTGTCGGTCTTAATTATCAGAACCAACTTAAAGATGAAAAAATCATTAAAATAAATGCGCTTATCAGAAAGTGCAGGGTAAACAATTACGCTTCATTTATCAATTCCATAAATAAAAGTAAGTTTGTAAGTGCTGAACAGAACAAGCCATACCTTGAATTTGAAAACAAAGTTATAAAGTATATTGATATTTGCGTCGAAAGAGATAACAATACCTTCAGTCAGAATATGAACGGTTCTACACTTGGTTCACTTGAACTTGTCCTCGGCTACATGCAAACTGAGGTTATGCTCGGACTTGTAACTGCAACATATGTATTCATGCAGAACAGATTTTATGCTCCTAAATATGGATTCATATTTTATAAAGACATGGTTTCCGTTTCACCTATAAAAGGACTTTTAAAGTCTGAGGTTTACGTAAAGCTTAATAACGGTACAATTATTTCGGTAAAAGTCCCCAAAAATGAATGTG
>CAMCMW010000159.1 GCA_945876155.1 uncultured Ruminococcus sp.
CGGATATTTTATATAGCCTCTTACTATTACGCTTAATATCGTAAAGCCGAATATCAGTGCAAAAATCCCCTGCACTGTTCTGCTGAGCCTTTCCACTTTAATATCCCCTTTCTTTATCTTTATTTTATTATAAAATATATTTTTAAAAAAGTAAATTGACAAACTGACAGATAAAAAGTTAAATTCCATGACATCTATTGTGTATTATTACAACTAATACGTTTGCTATTCTGATATTTTTACGCTTTAATGTCTTGAAATGCACATAAACATATGATATAATAAGTATAAATACACCGTTCTCAGAATGAACAGGCAAAATCGGGAGGCACATTATGAAAACAATAACCGTTAAAGCAAGTATTTCATATAACATATATATAGAAAGAGGTTCGCTGAAAAACTGCGGCAGCATCATCGCTGATACCGTGAAAACACGCAGAACCGCTGTTATTACTGATGATATTGTTGACGGTCTTTACGGGAAAACTGTTACTGATTCCCTTGAAAAGGCTGGATTTTCAGTCTGCAAATTTGTTTTTACAAACGGCGAAAGCTCCAAATCCACCGAAACCCTCAACAAAATCTACACATTCCTCTGCGAAAACAACATCACCCGCACCGACTGCATTATCGCCCTTGGCGGCGGCGTTGTAGGTGACATAACAGGCTATGCCGCTGCAACATTTTTAAGAGGGCTGGACTACATACAGATTCCTACCACTCTCCTTGCACAGATAGACTCCTCTGTGGGCGGCAAAACTGCAATAGACCTCCCCTGCGGAAAAAATCTTGTAGGTGCTTTCAAACAGCCAAAATGCGTTATCTGCGATTCGGACGTGCTGTCCACCCTCTCAGATGAGATTCTGTCCGACGGTATGGCAGAGGCTATCAAGTACGGCATGATTCGTGACAGCAGACTTTTTGACCTTATTGCCTCACACAAGCTTGAAAATGTCTCAGAAATTATTGACGATATAGTTTACAGCAGTGTTTCCATCAAGCGTGACGTTGTGGAAAACGACGAGTTTGACACCGGAGAGAGAATGATTCTCAATTTCGGTCACACCCTCGGTCACGCAGTTGAAAGCTACTACAACTATGAAACTTACACTCACGGCAGTGCGGTGGCAATGGGAATGTGCATGATTACCGAAAGAGAGTGCAGTCCCGAAATACTCGAAAAGCTGAAAAACTGCATTACTGCCTACAAACTTCCGGTAAAGTGCGACGCACCGGTACACGAACTGCTTAAACTCTGCTCTAACGACAAAAAGCGTGAAAGCGGAAACATAAATTACATTGTCTGCCGTGAAATCGGAAAGGCAGAAATCAGGAGAGTAACCGTGGACGAGTTCAACAGACTTATGGAGGGCAAGTGATATGGATATAAAAATAATTCCGTCAAAGCTTAAAGGCGAGGTAAATATTCCCTCCTCCAAAAGTATGACCCACAGAATGCTTATATCCGCCGCTCTTGCTGAGGGTACTTCCATTGTATCTAATGTTACCTTTTCAAAGGATATCTATGCAACAATCGACGCTCTTAAAGCCGCCGGAGCAGAAATAAGCGTCTCCGGAAACAGCGTTACAATAAAGGGCATTGCCGGAAATATCCCTGAAAATGCTGATATCGACTGTTGTGAAAGCGGTTCAACACTCCGATTTATGATTCCGGTCACCGCCGCTTTAGGCATAACCGCAGTTTACAGAGGACAGGGACGTCTGCCGGAAAGACCTATCACACCGTATATCCGTGAACTTACAAAAAAAGGCATTGAATTTGAGTACAACAACACTATGCCCTTTACCGTTAAGGGAGAGCTTAAAGCCGGTGTATTTGAACTTGAGGGGAACGTTTCCTCACAGTTTATAACAGGACTGCTCTTTGCACTGCCGCTCCTTGAAAACGATTCCGAAATCGTCATGACCTCACGCCTTGAATCAAAGCCCTATGCGGACATGACTGTATCTTGCCTTAAACAGTTCGGGGTAGAGATTACTGAAACCGACAACGGCTATTTCATTAAGGGCGGTCAGAAATACGCTGCAAAGAACGTTTCAGTTGAGGGGGATTACTCTCAGGCAGCTTTCTTTTATGTCGCAAATATACTGGGAAGTGACATAACAATAAAAAATCTCCGGCAAGAAAGCACCCAGGGCGACAAGAAAATTGTTGAAATTGTCAGCGGCTTGTGCTATAATAATAAGGAAACACCGGACGGTTTCAGAATCGACGCCTCGGACATTCCCGACCTTGTGCCTGTTCTGGGAGTTCTTGGTACTTTCTGTAACGGGAAGTCTGAAATTTACAATGCCGCACGTCTGAAAATCAAGGAGAGCGACAGGCTTGCCGCAACTGC
This sequence comes from uncultured Ruminococcus sp., assembly GCA_945876155.1. Lineage (GTDB taxonomy): Bacteria > Bacillota > Clostridia > Oscillospirales > Ruminococcaceae > Porcipelethomonas. The sequence continues at coordinate 2,364 of CAMCMW010000159.1, forward strand.
ACAGGCAATAAATGCACTGGGAGGAAAAATCACTCCTACTGACGATGGTCTTATCATTGAACACGCTGATTTAAATGGCGGTACCGCCAACAGTGCCGGAGACCACAGAATCGCCATGAGTGCCGCAATAGCCGCAACAGTCTGCACCGAACCGGTTATTATAAAAAATGCTGAATCCGTTGAGAAATCGTATCCGGACTTTTTCAGGGATTATATAAATTTGGGAGGAACTGCTAATGTCATCAACGTGGAATAATCGTATTTCCATTTCAATTTTCGGAGAGTCACACGGTCCTGCAATCGGCGTAGTTATCGACAATCTTCCGCCGGGAGAGCATATTGATATCGAAGAACTGGGACGCTTTCTTGCAAGAAGAGCGCCTAAAAAAGACGGCACTACAACTATGAGAGCCGAAAAGGATCTGCCGCAGATAATGTCCGGACTTGTAAATGACAAAACAACCGGTACTCCCCTTTGCGCATTTATCCAGAATACTGACACACGCTCAAAGGATTACACCAATATTTCAAAGCTTGCACGCCCGGGTCACGCTGACTACACCGGTGCAGTCAGATACAAGGGCTTCAACGACGTAAGAGGCGGCGGACACTTTTCCGGAAGACTTACTGCACCTCTGTGCTTTGCCGGAGCAGTATGCGGTCAGATTCTTGAAAAAAGAGGGATTTATACCGGTTCGCACATAGCTGAAATTCACAATATCAAGGACGATGTTTTTGACAGGACTAACGTTTCAAAACAGGATATCCTTGATGTAAGATACAAAAAATTCCCTGTTATCAACGACGAACAGGGTGAGAAAATGTTTGAGGATATTCAGAAAGCAAGAGTCGGCTGTGAATCTCTGGGGGGCATTATTGAATGTGCCTGCGTAAACGTTCCGGCTGGTATCGGTTCGCCTATTTTCGACGGACTGGAAAACACTCTTGCTCAGCTTATTTTCGGTATTCCGGCTGTCAAGGGACTTGAATTTGGTGCTGGTTTCCTTACCGCAAAAATGGTGGGCAGTCAGAACAACGACGATTTTTACGTTGACGAGAGAGGTCATGTCAAGACCAAAACCAACAATCACGGCGGTATACTGGGCGGTATTTCCTCCGGAATGCCAATCACTCTCAACGTTGCAATAAAGCCTACTCCGTCTATCTCAAAGCCCCAGGAAACCATTGACTACGAAAACATGACAAACGACGTCCTCACCATAAAGGGCAGACACGACCCATGTATTGTTCCGAGAGCAGTACCGTGCGTTGAGGCGGCTGTAAATATCGGTATTCTTTCACATATGCTTGACTATCCCAATTTTGCGTAATTTTTCAGGAGACCGCAATGGAAAATGAAAATTATTCAAAAATGTCTGAGCTTGCATCTACTGAATTAAAGGACGTTCAGACTGTTAAAATTCTGATATGCTATCTGCTTTACCGTATCAACAAGCCTGTTGATTCAGAACAGCTTTACGATATAGCAGTGACCACCGGTATCATCAATTATTTTTTCTATCAGGACGCAATGGATTATCTGGTAAAAAATGATTCCGTAAAGGTATCGGAAGGCGAAAACCGCAGTAAATCCTACACCCTTACCGAAAAGGGCGTAAACTGTGCAAAAACTCTCAGAGGGTATGTTCCCAAGTCCTACCGTGACAAAATAGTACAGGCAGCACTGCGATATTTTGCCAAGCTCAAATACGAAAGCGAAGTCAAGGTGGAATATATTCCCCTCGAAAAGGGATATTATGTTCATCTACGCTGTCTTGATATCGGGGACGACCTGCTGGATATGAAACTTTTTGCTCCCGACCGTACTCAGGCTGAAATGATTGGCAGAAACATAATGCGCAATCCGGCAGGATTTTACAGTAAAATTCTGAATATTGCCCTTAATAATGAGGAAGAACAATTTGACCCGGAAGAACTTTAAACCATACAAAACAGAATCCGTACCGGAAACCGGTACGGATTTTTTACATTTCACTTCTGTTTTCAAGTGCCTTGAAAAGAGTCACCTCGTCAGCGTATTCAAGATGTCCGCCGACTGGTATTCCAAAGGCAAGACGTGTCACCTTTATACCAAGAGGTTTTAACAGCCTTGCAATATACATGGCAGTCGCCTCCCCCTCAACTGTGGGGTTCGTTGCCATGATAATTTCTGTGACTTCGCCTTTATTTACTCTGTCAAGCAGTTCTTTTATCCTTATGTCGTCAGGTCCGACGCCGTTTATAGGCGACAAAAGACCGTGAAGGACGTGGTATATGCCGTCATACTCATTGGTACGCTCGAAAGCAGTAACGTCCTTTGGTGTTTCCACGACGCAGATAACGGACTTGTCACGTCTCTCGTCAGAACAGATAGGGCATACCTCAAATTCAGTCAGGTTCTGGCAAATCTTACAGTACCCGACATCAGTTTTGACCGCTATTATAGCGTCAGCAAACTGTTTTGCATCGTCCTCGCTCATTGACATGACCGCATAGGCAAGCCGCTGGGCGGTTTTCATGCCGATTCCGGGCAGCTTTGCAAACTGTTCGGAAAGGACGATAAGCGGGAGTGCGCTGTTATCTGCCATATCAGAACAGTCCCGGCAATGACACTCCGCCGGTAATCTTGTTCATTTCCTCTTCTGTAGTCTTTTCAACGTTAGCCATAGCCTCGTTAATAGCGCTGATAACCAGATCCTGGAGCATTTCAATA
>CAMCMW010000160.1 GCA_945876155.1 uncultured Ruminococcus sp.
GTAACCAGTTCAGTAACATTGAAAATGCGGGACGTCGAGGGCGCCGTCCCCTACAGAAAAAATGGTCGTGCCGTTAACAAAATGATTCGGCAAAATGAACAACGAATTGTCCTGTCGGGTCACCGACCCCTACAGAAAAAAGCGCAGAATTTGACGGTAAATTTGTGCAGTATAACAAAAACTTGTGTCATAAACATTAATTTTCCAGCTGAAAACAGTATTGTGAAATAAAAAACAGAAATAAAACTGAAAAAATACTTGACAAGCTTTGATTTATCATGTATAATTTATGGGTACATGAAAAAACCATGAATAGAGTGTATCTGCTTGATTTTTTGATACGCATTTTTAATCAATGCGTTTTACAGCACTTTAATCCGGGAGGAGGAACGTAAAATGAAAAGAACTTATCAGCCGAAGAAACTTCACAGAAAGAAGGAACACGGTTTCCGTAAGAGAATGTCAACTTCCAATGGAAGAAAGGTTCTTGCACGCAGAAGAGCTAAGGGCAGAGCAAGACTTACTCACTAAGAATAAGCAGACCACATAATTCTTGTGGTCTTTTATTTTAAAGTGCATAAGGTTATTTTCGATTTCATAAAATCACTTCCTTTTTTTATATGACAAGCATTGCCTTGTATTGTAATAATTATTTACATTTTCTAACATGGTTTCTGAATTTCACCATGGTTCAGATAACTCGATTTTTTTTCTTCTCCTTATGCACTTTAAAATTATTTTCCCCCGGTTTTCGGGGGGAAGTATCATTTTCTTTGTAAATCTGAAATGCTCTTCACCGGACTTTTGGTGAGATAGTTAAAATATTATGCTTTATACTGAAATTTTAAATAAAAACAAGGATTTTCTCTTTCTTTACAGAAAAGGAAAAACAGTGGTCGGAAAATATGCGGTTATTTACGTCAGACCTAACAGAAAACCATACAACCGTCTGGGTATTACCGCCGGAAAAAAGGTGGGTAATGCCGTTTGCAGAAACCGTGCAAAAAGAATTATAAGACAGGCTTACCGGGAAAATGAAAAAAATATCCCCATAGGTCTGGATATCGTTATCGTTGCAAGGACGGCTATATGTCAGATAAAATCTGATGTGTTTTCGCAGTGGCTTGCGGATTGCGCCGTGAAAAATCCGGCTTTCGGGGGCAGTGAAAAATGAAATATCTCCTTATGGGAATTATTAAATTCTATAAGAAATGTATTTCCCCGCTTTTTCCTCCCTGCTGCAAATATTACCCTACCTGCTCGTCCTATGCCCTGGAGGCAGTGAAAAAATTCGGTTTTTTCAGAGGCGGCTGGCTTGCTGTATGGAGAATTTTAAGATGCAACCCATGGAGTATGGGCGGTATAGATCATGTTCCGGATAAATTTGATATCCTGGGCAGACATAAATAATATGGATTGGAGAAATTATATTGGGTAAGATTGGTGAACTTCTTGGATATCCTCTTGGCTGGGTAATGTACTGGATATATGAATTTGTAGGCAATTACGGTATTTCTATTATCCTCTTTACTCTTCTTTCAAAGCTTATTATGCTGCCGGTTTCCTATAAGCAGCAGCTGGGTACTGTAAGACAGCAGGCACTCAACCCTAAGCTTAACAAACTCAGAAAACAGTACGCAAACAATCCTCAGAAACTTCAGGAGGAACAGCAGAAACTCTACAATGAAGAGGGCATAAACCCTATGGGCAGCTGTCTGCCGCTTATCGTTACCATGATTATCCTCTACGGTGTACTGGACGTTGTTTATCGTCCCCTTACCCATATTCTGAGAATTTCTTCCGATATACTCGAAAAGGCTAAGACTATTATCACTGAAAATGAACTTGCGGACAAGTACTTCAAAACCCGTCCGGAGCTGACTATTTTAAGCAGGGTCAAGGAAAATCCTGATCTGTTTTCAAGTCTGGGCAACGATTTCGTAGAAAAAGTAAGTTCATTTAAAAATACCTTTATGGGGGTAGACCTGGGCGCTATCCCGACTATTAAACCTGATACATGGGATAAATCTGCAATTGCCCTTATTATGATTCCGATTGCGTCGGGTCTTGTTCAGTTGCTCTATACCCTGTATTCACAGTATAAATCAAGAAAAATGAACCCGGAAATGGCTAAAATGCAGGGCGCTGGTTGTATGAACGTTATGCTTTTCGGTATGCCTGTTTTCTCGGTATGGCTGGCTTTTACTGTCCCTGCCGGTGTTGGTTTTTACTGGATATGGTCCGCAGTTTTTGCGTTTTTACAGACTTTCCTGCTTTATATGTACTTCACTCCGAAACGTATGGAAAAAATCAATGCAAAGATAAAAGAGAAAAACAAGAAAAAAGGTCCGGGCTTTATGCAGCGGATGATGGAACAGCAGAACGAACTTATGAAGGCACAGGGCGGTGCCGGCGGTCCTCGTCCGGATTACGATGCTGATACAGAGGGTATGTCACGAGCTGAAAAGCAGAATTACAACAGACAGCTTATTAACGAGGCAAGAAAAAGAATGGCGGAAAAATACGGCGAAGAATATAAAGAGGACGATGATAAATAATTTCCTCTTTGGCTTAATTTGAGAGGTGTGATTCCTGATGATTTATGATGACGAAGAAAAGCTTATCCCTATGGACTTATCCGGCACTTTTACCGGTAAATCCATTGATGAGGCAAAAGAAAAAGCGGCTGAAGAATTTGGTGTCAGAATTGACCAGATAACTTTCAGAGTACTCAATGATGTGAAAAAAGGTTTGTTTGGCAAAATAAAGGAAGAGGCAAAAGTATGGGCTGGCTATAATCACCCGGTTATCGCTGAGGTTACTGTTATCGACGGTATCAAGGCTGAAAGAGAACTCAATGACCAGGTTGAATGCTGCCGTAACTATCTTAAAAATATAATGGAAAAAATGGGTATTGACGCTGAAATAAATATTGCGCCGTCAGATAATGCCTTTTTCATTGATATCGACAGCAAGGGTTCTGGTGCAGTTATCGGCAGAAGAGGTGAGACTCTTGACGCTTTGCAGTACCTGACTTCTCTTGTGGTAAACAAGTTTGAAGGCGATTACAAGAGAGTGACCCTCAACAGCTGCGGCTACAGGGAAAAGAGAGAGGAAACTCTTATTCAGCTGGCAAACAAAATCGGTAACAAGGCGCTCAAAACCGGCAGGTCCACAACCCTTGAACCGATGAACCCTTACGAAAGAAGAATTATTCATTCCGCAGTCGCTAAGATTGAGGGCGTAAATTCCAAGTCGGTAGGGGAGGAGCCTTACAGAAAGGTCGTTATTTCTCCGGATCACCCCAAGAAAAACGGCGGCAAGGGCGGCTACAGGAAAAAGAAGTCGGACGGACCACGCTCCCTCGACCTTAAAACAAGTTTTGAAAAGGACTACAAAAAGCCAAAGCCGGAAGATAACATCAACGCCGGTCTTTACGGTAAAATTGAACTTTAATTACAGGGCGGATATATTATCCGCCTTTGTTATTTTACAGCCAAATATTGTGGTACTGTATTTATGTGTGACAATATTATATGGCGTAGTTATTTATACAATATTATATTTATTTGTATTACAATATTTTATAAGGAGAATATTATGTCAACTATTGCAGCAATTGCAACTCCTGATGCGCCGGGAGGTATATCAGTTATCAGAATTTCGGGAAACGACGCTTTTGTAATTTCTGACAGAATTTTTAAATCCTTCAGCGGAAAAACGGTTCAGGACATGGAGGGGTATACCTGTGCATACGGAAATATTGTTGACGGGGAACAAGTGGTTGATGATGTGGTGCTGACCGTTTTCCGTGCGCCCAAAAGCTATACCGGTGAAAACGTGGCTGAAATTTCCTGTCACGGCGGACGGTACATCACAAGAAAAATTCTCAGGCTGGTACTCAAAAACGGTGCAGAACCAGCCACAGCAGGGGAGTTTACCAAACGTGCTTTCTTAAACGGTAAAATGTCCCTCACTCAGGCGGAGGCTGTTATGGACGTGATTTCTTCAGCGGGTGAAACCGAGTTGCGGTATGCCAATGCGCTGAAGGACGGGGCAGTGTTCAGAAGAATAAATGGTCTGAAAAATGACCTGGTAAAAATCCTTGCTGACCTTGCTGCTTGGGCGGATTTTCCCGAAGAGGACGTTCCAGAAGTCAGACCGGAGGTTTTGCAGTCCGAGTTGGAGAAACTGTCACAGAAATTTGCAAAGCTTGCGGCAACCTATGACAGCGGACGTATTATAAGGGACGGTATTAACACGGTAATTGTTGGCAGACCAAACGCCGGCAAGTCAACCCTCATGAACTGTCTCAGCGGTTTTCAGCGGAGTATCGTGACTGACATTGAGGGTACGACGAGAGATGTGGTTGAGGAGAGCATTAAGCTTGGTGATTTTACACTTCGTCTGTCCGACACAGCAGGTATTCGCTCCACTGATGATGTGATTGAAAATATGGGCGTGGAAATTGCGTTCAGCAGAATGAAAGAGGCTGACCTTATTTTTGCGGTTTTTGACAGCAGTCGTGAGCTTTCTGACGAGGATAAGCGCATTATCTCCAGTATTGATTTGAGCAAATCGGTTGCCATTATCAATAAAATCGATGCCGATTCTAAAATTGACAGGGACTATATTTACGGTATTTTCAAGTATGTCGCTGAAATATCTGCAAAAAATGAGGACGGTATTGACAAGCTTGTAAAAATTCTTGAGGAAATGTTTGAGAAAAATGACAGTCCGGAAAATGGTTTTATTGCCAATGAGCGCCAGAAAAACTGTCTTGAACGTGCCGCAGAGTACGTGAACGAGGCAAAATCTGCCCTTGAAAGCGGTGTTTTACTTGACGGAATTACCGTTTTACTGGACAGTGCATCTGAAAAGCTGATGGAACTTACTGGTGAACGAGTTTCAGAGGCTGTAGTTGATGACGTATTCTCAAGATTTTGTGTCGGAAAATAAATGTTCCACGTGGAACATTTTGAAACTTTTAGAAAATTATCTTTTCCGGAGGAAAAAATGAATTATAAAATGGGGGAATTTGTTGTTGCGGTTGTGGGTGCTGGAGACGCGGGGGTT
>CAMCMW010000161.1 GCA_945876155.1 uncultured Ruminococcus sp.
TCAGCCTAACGACAGAGCAATTATACTGGGACAATACATCATTGAGAATAAATCAACCGTCAGGGCAGCGGCAAAGGAATTCGGGATAAGCAAAAGCACAGTACATAAAGATGTCAGCGAAAGACTTCCGAAAATACAGCCGCAGCTTTACCCTGAAGTGAAAAAAATACTGGAATTAAACAAGCAGGAGCGTCACATAAGAGGAGGACTTGCAACGAAGAGAAAGTATGAAGAGCTTGCCCGCAGGCAAAAAAACTGCGACAGATATGGAAAATAACTGCCGCAGCTGAGATTTATAATAAAAGCATTAATTCAGACCGTCATTCATTCAGCTATTCTGAGGGTAACACACCTGTTCAGCTGTTTACCACTGATTGAATCCATGGTCTGAATTTTTGCTTAATTTATTTTATGCAGAAATCAAGAAAATGCGACAAGGAAATTTAAGGCAGAATATATTGCCTGAAAAATATGAAATAAACTGAAATGAATTTTCTGCTAAGATATTGTAATTCTTTCTAAAATATGTTAAAATAGAATAAAGCTATATTTTGTAAATTGGAGTCGAAAAATGAGTTATTTGAATGAATTAAATGATGATATCTATTACATTGTAGAAGTGGAGGTTGAGGGCGAAAAGCTTTATATGTTTACCAAACGTGTTGCGCTGCATTTTCCGGACATGGGAAAGAAATTTTTATATAAGCGTTCAGCAAAGAGATACTATACAGATTCAGAATTTGAAAAAATGAATTGTAAATACAGAATATTAAAGTTTAGCCGCTATAAAAATGAAATCATAGAATAAAAGCATATTAAATATATTCTGTATTATAAGTATTTCAATATAAAGTTTTACAAGCTGCAAATATCTGCGGTAAAAAAAGAATCCGTACGCCAAGAATTTAAGCGTACGGATTTTTTAGTTTTTGAAATCATTATAAAGAACGTTAAAGACTGCTTGTGCAAGTGCATGGTGTCCGGATTCGTCCATATGTTCACGGTCTGCCTCAGAGGGGGCTGAAAAATCTGATGCCGCAAGAAACAGGCAGTTTTCTTTTTGGGATATTTCAAAATATTCCTGTTTCAATTGTTCTGAAAGGAGAACAGATTCTTCATTAAATTCGGGGTCAAAACCGGTTTCTCCGACGCCGTGTGCCAGATGAATAGGAGAAACAATAAGTATTTTTGCGTTTCCGGCATTCCTTATCTGGTTTATCAGCTGCTTAATTCCGTTTCCGATTATGTATGGAGTAGCCTGAAAGCGTGTTTTACAGTCATTTGTTCCGAGCATAAGCACTACGTATTCAACAGGGGAATGAGTTTCAAGCAGAAAGGGGAGAACGTCAACCCCACGCCGGTTGGTGCGAAGTTCGTCGGGAAAAATGGTGGTTCTGCCGCAGAGTCCTTCTTCCGCAATATGGAAACCATATCTTGTAAGCTTTTGTTCAAGTATACCGGTCCATCTGACATCGTAGTCAAATCTGCTTTTATCCTTTGGGTTCAATCCATAGGTATTGGAATCGCCGAAGCATAATATTGTTTTCATTCTTATCACCTCATAACACGGTTAAATTTTATATTCCTATTATAACATAGGAATAGTATGTATTCAAGTATAAATCAGAACTGTAAGTATACATATTTATTTACTAAGTATTGTAAAATTTGTGTAACTTGATAAAAATACAGTAAATATAGTGAAATTATAGGAATTATCTGTTGACATATAAATGAAATCGTGGTAAAATAATCGTTTAAAACTGAAAAAACACTGAGAAAATCAAGTGAAAATTTTCTCAGTGTTTTTAAAATAGAATTTATCCGCAAATTTCAGCAATAGCAGCCGCCGCCATTACAGAGTTCATAATCATTTCTTCCGGGACTGTAAATTCGTCAGCACAGTGCATATTGTATTCCTTCCCTGGCAGTTCAGCGCCGAATGCCACTCCGCCCTGGGTATTGTGTACATAAGTACCGCCGCCGATTGCGATGCAGTAACCCTTTTCACCGCTGACTGATTCGTATACATCAAGAAGAGTGCGGACAAGCTGGCTGTTTTCGTCAACGTAATGCGCCTGTGAACCCATAATGCAGCGGTAGTTGAATCCGCAGCCGGAAAGTGTTTTTTCAGCGGTACTGTTTATTTTTTCAACAGTTTTGCTGACAGGAAAACGTATATCGAAAACTCCGGTAAAGCCATTTTCTGTAAATTCAAGTACGCTGAAAACAAGAGTAAGCGCCCCGGACTTTTCATCTGAACATCTCAGTCCCATGCTTGTGCCGTCAGTTTCGCCGCTGGGAAAAAGCTCAGCCATACTTTTTACTGCCCTGAATCCGTCGCAGTCATCAAGATTCAGCGTTGAAAGCAGTTTTATCAAAGCGGTCAGAGCGTTCCTGCCGCCCTCCGGAGTTGAAGCGTGTGCCGGAACGCCGTGGCTGATTATTTTGACGCCGTTTTCCTGTGGGATTATTTCAAAGTCCGGTCCGGCATCTATTTCGTCCGCTGTAATTCCGCAAACTACTGCCCATGCGCTGTCCGGAACGGCATTTATGGTGTTCCCGCCGTGTATTTCGGCAATGTACCTTTTGCAGTCTGTAGTGAAACCGGCAGAAAGTTCACCCCTTATCATACCTTTTTCAATGTTGATTATGGGGTACTGTCCGTCGGGTGTAAAAAGCTTTTGGGGGAGTGGCTGTTTTTTACGGTAGTACTCTAAATCGTCAGAACCGTTTTCTTCGTTACAGCCGACAATCAGCCGTACCGCCTTTTTAAGAGGAACGGTTTCGCTGACCGCCTTTAAAGCGTAAAGGACTGAAACTGCCGGTCCCTTGTCGTCGGTAGTGCCTCTTCCGTAGAGTTTTCCGTCTGCCTCGGTCAGTTCAAACGGGGGATAAGACCAGCCGTTTCCGCTGCCCACAACATCAAGGTGACAGAGAATACCCAGTTCCGGTTCGCCGCTGCCGAGGGTGACTGTTCCGGCGTAGTTGTCAAAATTCTGAGTCTGAAATCCCAGTGATTCCGCTTTTTTCAGGAACACGTCAAGGACTTCGGCGGAGTTTTTACCGTAGGGCATATCGTCCTCCGGTTCGGACATGACGCTTGGAATTTCCACAAGTCTGCCGAGAAATTCTTTCATTTCAGGGTAATTTTCACGGCATTTTTCTTTAAGTTTGCTGATATCTGTTTTCATACGCTGACTCCTTTTCGGTAGGTTATAACTATATAGTATATCTAAATCAGCAATTTGTCAATAAAAATTTTATATTTTAACAACTTGAAACTATTGACAAATACCTGTAAATATAGTATCATATGAACAGATAAACATATGAGAGGACGTGAACATATGGAACATGAAAAATGTGAATACTTATGTGTACACGAGGACACTGTTAAAAAAGTGATAAACGATATGCCCGAAGAGGAAAAGCTTTACGACCTGGCGGAGCTTTTCAAGATTTTCGGTGACTCAACAAGAATCAAGATACTGTATGCGCTTTTTGAGGCGGAACTTTGCGTCTGCGATATTGCCCAGCTGCTGAACGTGAGCCAGACTGCTGTGTCCCACCAGCTGAGAGTACTCAAAACCAACAAGCTGGTGAAGTGCCGCAAAGAGGGAAAGAACGTTTTCTATTCACTGTCTGATGACCATGTATGCAGTATCATAAATCAGGGAATGGACCATATTAACGAATAAGGAGAATTGCTATGAAAAAGGTGTATAAGCTTGAGGATCTCGACTGTGCAAACTGTGCCGCAAAAATGGAGGCGGCAATCAGCAAAATTGACGGTGTTGAAAGTGCGGCAGTCAGCTTTATGACTCAGAAACTGACTATTGAGGCAGACGAATCAAGGCTTGATGAAATTGTGAAAAAGGCTGCAAAGATTTGTAAAAAAATCGAGCCGGACTGCAAAATCATTGTAAAATAAATTTTGGAGGCTGTTATGACGTCCAGACAGAAGAAAACACTGATAAGAATAATCATAAGCCTTGCAACACTTGTGATTGCGGCAATAATTCCGGTTGAAGGATACTTGCGGCTTGGAGTATTCCTTGTGCCGTATCTCATAATCGGATATGACATACTATGGAAAGCAGTCAGAAATATTCTGCGTGGTCAGGTATTTGACGAGAATTTTCTTATGGCTATTGCAACAGTCGGTGCATTCGTTCTCGGAGATTACCTGGAAGGCAGTGCGGTAATGATTTTTTATCAGGTAGGGGAACTTTTCCAGAGTGTTGCAGTGGGAAAATCCAGAAAGTCCATATCCTCACTTATGGACATAAGACCGGACTATGCCAACCTTGAAAAAGACGGCGAAATCGTGGAATCCGATCCGGAGGAAGTTTCAATAGGTGATATTATCGTTGTAAAACCCGGAGAAAAAATTCCTCTTGACGGCGTGATAATCCAGGGGAACACAAGCGTTGACACCTCTGCCCTGACCGGTGAATCCGTTCCGAGAAGTCTGACTGAGGGTGACGACGTTATAAGCGGCTGTATTAATTTAAGCGGTGTTGTCAGGGTGAGAGTTACTAAGGAATTCGGCGAGTCTACCGTTGCAAAAATACTCGACCTTGTTGAAAATTCCAGCAGCAAAAAGGCAAAGGCGGAAAACTTCATTACAAAGTTTGCCAGATACTACACTCCATGCGTTGTAATCGGTGCGGCACTCCTTGCTGTGATACCGTCGCTTATTACCGGAAACTGGGGCGAATGGGTAAACCGTGCGCTGATTTTCCTTGTAATATCCTGTCCGTGTGCGCTTGTTATTTCAGTACCGCTTAGCTTTTTCGGCGGAATCGGCGGAGCGTCACGCTGCGGAATACTTATAAAGGGCGGCAACTACCTTGAAACTCTCGCCAAAGCTGAAATTGTTGTGTTCGACAAAACGGGTACCCTCACAAAGGGTGTATTCAACGTCACAGCCATACACCCGGAAATAATCTCCGAGGAAAAGCTGATTGAACTTGCCGCTTATGCGGAGGTGTACTCAACCCACCCTATTTCACGTTCCATAAGTGAGGCATTTAACGCTGAGATTGACAATAGCATGAT
>CAMCMW010000162.1 GCA_945876155.1 uncultured Ruminococcus sp.
TCCTTGTCATAAACCGTACCAACAAATTTAATCCGCTTGTCATTATGAAAACCGGTTTTTTTCTTCAGTTCCTCCAGAAACTTATCTGTTACATTAGTAATCAAAGCAAAGGATTTTGTTGTTTTACTGAGCATAAACTCACGAATCATTGTTTCATAGTTATTTTCAGGAACAAATCTTCCAACTACCAGATAATACTCCTTTGCTTTCAGACCCTTTTCCTGATACCAGTGAAGCAGCTTCTCATCATCATCTGCCAGTTCGCTTCTGCGGGTTTCAGCACCATATGCAATAAAAGTTGTTTTGGGACTATATTTTGCATAAGTTTTCTGTATATACTTTTCAATATTTCTGCTGTCACAAACAAGCAAATCAGAATGTTTTACCATAAGCCGTTCTGATTCTTTCCAGTATTTTCTGACCGGAGCAGACCATTTTGCTCTTTTCCACTCATGTCCGTCAGGATTCACATAAACCTTGCCGCCCAGCGAATGTATCAATTTTACATATCTGCTAAAAAAAGGTCCCATACGGCAGGCAAGAACATATACGATAGGATGAGAAATATTATGTTTTTTTATATAATCAATACAGTATTTCAATGCATCAATATCGTAAAATATTGCCTGTGCAGGACCAATTTTCTTACGCAAAACTTTGAAACAATGCGCATTATGATATGTAAATTCACGAACCTCATCGGCATCATCTACCGCACAAGCAACATGATATCTTATATCCTTATTATCCTGATGATATTCAGTCAGTTTGTCAACAAATGTTTCATATCCTCCATATGAACCCGGAATTCCCTTTGAACCAACAACAAATATATGCTGCATTACATATTACCCTTTTTCTTAAAATTTAAATGTTTCCCCGATACCAGCCCAGAGCTGATCCTTTTCACTCAGATTAAGACAAGTACCATCAGCAAGTTCATATCCTTCTGCACTTGCTGTACCGTTATAGCTGCCCACAACCTCCGGCCATTCAACACCAATTTCCGGGTCATTCCATGCCATACCGCCTTCATCGTTCGGATGATAAAAGTCGTCACACTTATAGCAGAATTCCGCAGTATCACTTAACACAAGAAATCCATGCGCAAATCCCTTGGGTATAAGAAACTGCTTTTTGTTTTCCTCTGTCAGTTCAATGCCATACCACTTGCCATAGGTATCAGAATTTTTTCTCAGGTCAACGGCAACATCAAAAACTCTGCCTTTGATTACACGAACAAGCTTTGTCTGAGGATACTGTTTCTGGAAGTGAAGTCCTCTCAGTACTCCCTTTGTCGAACAAGACTGATTATCCTGTACAAAAACAATGTTGATTCCTGCTTCTTCCATATCCCTCTGACTGTATGTTTCCATAAAATATCCGCGGCTGTCACCATGCACCGCAGGTTCTATAACACAGAGACCCTCTATGCCTCCGACATTCTTTTCAACCTTTATCTGTCCCATTAATAGTTTATCTCCTTCAGATATCTTTCAAGCGCATTCTGCCATGATGGCAGCAGTTTAAAACCATTTTCCGCAAGCTTTGACTTGTCAAGCCTGCTGTTAAATGGTCTTTTTGCCTTTGAAAGTCCATATTCTTCTGTAGTTACCGGCACAACTTCAGTTGTATAACCAGCCTGTCTGAATATCTCACAGGTGAAATCATACCAGCTTATATATCCGCCCTCATTTGTTGCATGATAGTAACCATACTTTTCCGTTTCTGCCATATCAACAAGCAACCGTGCAAGGTCATATGTATAAGTTGGTGTACCAATCTGGTCATTTACTACACGGACTGTATCATACTTTTTGCCGACATTGAGCATTGTTTTAATAAAGTTATTACCGTTCTTTCCAAATACCCATGCAATACGTACGATGAAATATTTGTCAAGTGTACTGCTTACTGCAAGCTCGCCCTCAAGCTTTGTCTGCCCGTAAACGCAAAGCGGCGCATAATCCTTACAATCCGGCTGCCAGGGCTCAGTCCCCTGTCCGTTAAACACATAGTAATTAGAAATGTATATTATTTTGCAGTATTGATTTTTGAATAAATTTGCTATATTATGTGTAGCAGTAACTTTAAGAGAAGGGACCTTTGGAATATTTTCCTCATCCTCTGCCGCATCAACTGCAGTCCATGCAGCACAATGTATCACTACATCGGGAGCAGCGTCTGTAATTACCCTGTTTACACTTTCTGCGTCAGTAATGTCCATTTCCTCAATGTCCACACCTACAGCGTCATACCCACGCTTTTCCAGTTCTTTTACCACGTCAAAGCCAAGCTGTCCTTTAACGCCTGTAACCAATGCTTTCATTTATGCTCTGCCCTTTTCCTTATACATCTTGTCAAAATAATTCTGGTATTCCCCGGAAATAATTTCCTGCCACCATTTCTTATTGTCGAGATACCACTGAATTGTCTGCTTTATTCCGTCCTCAAATTTTGTTTCCGGAAGCCAGCCCAGTTCGCTGTGTATCTTTGTCGGGTCAATTGCATATCTCATATCGTGTCCCGGACGGTCTGTAACATATGTAATAAGGCTTTCCGGCTTGCCCAGTTCCTTAAGAATTGTCTTTACAACTTCAAGGTTGGTCTTTTCATTGTGTCCGCCGATATTGTAAATTTCACCCTCTCTGCCCTTACGCATAACGAGGTCAATAGCCTTGCAGTGGTCTTTTACATACAGCCAGTCTCTAACATTTTCACCCTTGCCGTAAACAGGAAGAGGTTCATCTGCAAGCGCTCTGCTTATCATAAGAGGGATAAGTTTTTCCGGGAAATGATACGGTCCGTAGTTATTTGAGCATCTTGTTATTGATACAGGAAGTCCGAATGTTCTGTAATATGCAAGAACAAGGAGATCCGCTCCGGCTTTTGATGAGCTGTACGGACTGCTTGTGTGTATAGGTGTATCTTCTGTAAAGAAAAGGTCTGGTCTGTCAAGCGGAAGATCACCGTAAACTTCATCAGTTGAAACCTGGTGATAACGCTTTATTCCATACTTGCGGCAGGCGTCCATGAGCACCTGTGTACCCATAATATTTGTTTTAAGGAAGATACCCGGATCTTCAATTGAACGGTCTACATGGGATTCAGCAGCAAAGTTTACCACGATATCCGGCTTTTCTTCTTCAAAAAGCTTTTCAACTGCTTCCCTGTCTGCAATATCTGCCTTGACAAATCTGAAATTCGGGTTCTTCATTGCCTCTTCAAGTGTTGAAAGATTACCTGCGTATGTAAGCTTGTCCAGACAGATTATTCTGTCTTCCGGATGTTCCTCAAGCTGTAAATATACAAAGTTTGCGCCTATAAATCCTGCGCCGCCTGTTACAATAATAGTCATATATGTTCTCCCAAATCAGTATTGTACTTTGCCTTCAGCAACCGCTTTCAGATGTGCACCATATGGTGATTTTCCATATCTTTCAGCAGATTCCATCAGTTTTTCCTTTGTAATCCATTTATTTATGTAAGCAATCTCTTCCGGTGCAGAAATAACTATACCCTGTCGGCTCTGTATCATCTGCACGAAATTAGATGCTTCAAGCAGACTGTCCATAGTACCGGTATCAAGCCATGCAAAACCTCTGCCAAGCAGCTGCACATCAAGCTTTTTCTCACCCAGATACATCTCGTTCAGTGAAGTGATTTCCAGTTCACCTCTCGCAGACGGCTTAACCTGCTCTGCCTTTTCCGGTACACCTGCCGGATAGAAATACAGTCCGGTTACAGCGTAGTTGCTCTTTGGATTTTTCGGCTTTTCTTCAATGGAAAGTGCCTGACCGTTTTCATCAAAATCAACAACGCCGAAGCGTTCCGGGTCTGGTACATAATAGCCAAATACGGTTGCTCTGCTGTTTTCCTCAGCATTTTTCTTTGCTGTACGCAGGATTGAGCCAAATCCGTTGCCATAGAAAATATTATCCCCCAGTACCATTGCGCAGGCGTCATTTCCGATAAATTTCTTGCCAATAATAAATGCCTGAGCCAGTCCGTCCGGTGACGGCTGCTCTTTATAGCTTAAATTGATACCATACTGTGAACCGTCACCAAGCAGCTTCTCGAAATTCGGAAGATCTGTCGGTGTGGATATAATAAGTATATCCTTTATTCCTGCCAGCATTAGTGTAGACAGCGGATAATACACCATAGGTTTATCATAAATATTCAGTAATTGCTTGGATGTAACCATTGTTAATGGATATAACCGTGTGCCGGAACCACCAGCAAGAATGATGCCTTTCATATTCTCTCCTTTTTATTAAATAACTCCGATATCATGTAATAAATCAACCTGTGACTGTTTCAGATTTCCTCTTTTATAGCATTTGCGCATCTGAATCTGCCAGCAATACAGTTTCTTTTCTCTGGTTGACGGTTGCCTGTGCATTGTTTCAAGAAATTTTTTGTACTCCATAACGGAATGAATCAAGGTAACGGGTTGGAGCAGCAGATGTACCAGACACTTTAGCATCGGGTTTTACCGCAAGAATACGTTCTACGCCTTTGCTCCATTCTGTTGCACCGCAGCGGTGGAATTCGTCAAGTATAATGTAATCAGCCTGAATCTCTGAAAACTCACTTTCAGACATGGCTGATAGTTTTTTTATATTTTGCGAAAATCATAACTTTCGTGTTAATATAGTAAATAACTGCATTCTTATTGTTTATTTTATCATAAACCAATTTTATTGTCAAGAGTATTTAAATGGAAATATAGCACATTCTGTTGAAAAATACAATTATGATTCTGTTCTGAGAAAGAATCCGGCTTTGAAGACAATCAAGAAGAAGAAAAGTTCGTATGGGTACGGTACAAAGATCATTTGTGATATTGCAAGAAAGTATCATGGAAAATATGATTTTTATGAGGAGGATGAGTTCTTCTGCTGCGTGGTAGAGTGAAGATGTTGGATGCATATGTGGTTAGGACAAGATATGTTTTCAACTCAGATTGAATTATTTTCATTTTATGCTGGATATTTTTTGTAGAGTATGGTATAATGATGATT
>CAMCMW010000163.1 GCA_945876155.1 uncultured Ruminococcus sp.
ATAGCTTGAAAAGGCAGAGAGGATTTCTCCCGACTGCCTTTCAGAGCGTAATGATTACTTACGAATACCAAGCTTTTCGATAACTGCACGGTATCTGTTGATATCCTTTTTCTTGAGATAGTTAAGAAGGTTACGTCTGTGACCTACCATCTTAAGCAGACCTCTTCTTGAATGATGGTCCTTCTTGTGAACCTTGAGATGTTCAGTAAGGTCATTGATTCTCTTTGTGAGAATAGCGATCTGAACCTCAGGAGAACCTGTATCATTCTCGTGTGTCTTGTTAGCTTCAATAACAGCTGTTTTTTCTTCTTTGAGTAACATTGTTTTCACCTCTTTGATTATTTATCCTATGGCGTAGTAGCAGGCAGGTAATACTCCCAATAAGGGCTTAATCCTGAAACCACGTACATGGACGAGAATAATTATATCACATTTTTTTTGATTTGTAAAGTCTTTTTTTACAATATCATGAAATAATTTTTCCCTTTGCAGACTTCTTTTTGGTTTTCTTCTTTTCTATCGGCTTCTCTGAACCGCCTTTATCCTCAAACAGTGTCTCTTGTCCTTCGCTGTCAGCCTCTGCCTCGGCAAGCTCAGGGTTGATTTCGCCTTTCTGCTCGTAGTACGGATTGATTACATACTTCTGAATAACCGGATATGAGTTAAAGCAGATTATGAACGCTATAAACGCAGCCGGTACAAAGGGCAGAAGAAAGATTGTGTTCATATTCAGCAGTATCAGCACAACAAATACTCCGATGATAAGCAGAGATATCAGAAGTGTGAGAAGATTTTTTTTGAGTGCCACACAGGCAAGTACAAAGGAATTTTTAAGGATATTTTTAAAGGACAGGTCGGTCGCAACTATCATAAGAAAAGCGTAAAAATTCATCATTACCGCCACAAGCCCGACGCTCAGGCTGATAACAAAAAGTATCAGTATCCCGTTGCCGTAAACTTTGGCAAGCTGAGGGTAAACATAGATACCGGCGGCAATTGAAATCGCAACTAAAATATCCAGCAATCCGAGGAAAAAGGAATATTTATAGTTTTTGGAAAAAGCGTCCTTGAAATCGGTAAGAATGAACGAATGCCTTTCAAGGGTATAATTTCTGAGAATTTTCATCATTCCGGCAGTTGCTGGACCGATAACAGCCGCAAATACTATAAGGCAGAATGCTATCATTATTGACCTGACCTGTGAGTTTGAAACCTTCAAATACGCATATCCTGCCAGAAGAAGCGGAATATAAAAGACAAAGTATAGCAAATTGACCTGTATAAGTTTCCAGAATTTTCTGAACATAAGCTCAAAAAATCTGAATACGCCCTTTTTCTTAGGCGCATTTTTGGGTATTCCTACTCCGGCGCTCTCATAATCTGAACCAAAAATTCCCATTTAGTTATTTACACTCCTTGTTTTATGGCTTTAATAGCAAGCCTGTAAAAATATATGTCAATGCGCTGTCAAGTACTGAACAAATCAGCGCAAATGCCGTCAAAACCAAAAACTTTAACAGATAAAGCCTGATTGACTCATTCCCCCCGCAGTCTTTTCCCAAAACAAATCCAGCTAAAATATTGGAAAGCCTGACCGATTCCCTTGCACCAAAAATCAATATGTACATATTAAAAACAAGAACCGGCAAAAGCATGATAACAATAATAAAAAAGCCTTTTAATCCGTATTCATAGTAAATCAGCGCCGCAGATATTCCTCCTGCCGCACCCCTGTGAAAAAGAGTAAAAGCACAAAGAGGCTGTCCCACTGCAAAAAAACCGCATATCATCTGGAACAAAAGTATTGCGGCAAGGGGCAGAAACGAATCCAGAAAAACTTTCAGAAGTGTTTTTGCCTGACCGCTTTTTATCATACGCTGACTGAACAGGTCAGTTGTTACATACGCCCTGTCTGCATCCTTTATAACCAGCAGTGTACCGGCTATAACTCCGACAAACATAAACAGCATAAGTATTCCCAGAGACATTTTCCTTTTCTGTGACGCAGTCATTTCTGCGGCAGTTATTTTCATTAAGCATCAATCCTTTTCTTTGGCAAAGCCTTTTTTAAAAAGGATATGCTGTCCTTAACAAAAATATACTCAGTTATTTTGAAAGCTCGTATGCACGCTTTGTGCAAGCGTCACAAGCCTCGTCAACCGCTTTGAGCAGGTCATTTGCATAAAGTCTGTCAAGACCGGCAAGAGTTGTACCCCCAGGTGAAGAAACCATTTTAATAAGCTCGTCAAGAGTATATCCGGAATCTGTCATCATTTTTGCTGAACCCACAAGGCTCTGGCAGAAAAGTTTTTTTGCTGCCTCAGCCTCAATGCCATTTTTAGCGGCATAGTCAATGAAACCCTTTGCAAAAAGATAAATAAATGCCGGACTGCTGCCGTTTATAGCAATAATTTCCTTCATTTTATCTTCGGAAATAACCTGAACCTGTCCGCAGGATTCAAACACTCCGCAGACAAATCTGAACTGTTTTTCCGGTACGGAATCAGTTGACGCAATTGCTGTTGCACCCTCTTTGAGCAGAAGCGGTGTATTCGGCATAACAAGAATTACGCCCACATTCTGGTTGCCGAGAGTATTTCTGATAAAATCAGCTGATATTCCGGCGGCTATCGAAACAAATATATGCTCATCTCTTACATGACCGTCAAGTGATTTCAGTACGTCTTCAAGCACCTGCGGTTTGACAGCAAGAAATACTATATCGCTTTCGTCCATAAGTTCTGCGGCGTCCTTGCATTTTATGATGTCGCAGTCTGACAGTGCGTCCAGCTTTGACTCGTCCGGGTCTGCCGCATAAATTTCAATTTCCCAGCGCAGTTCACTCAGCGAAACGCCTCTCATTATAGCACTTCCCATATTTCCAGCGCCGATAAAACCTATTTTTCTTTTCATTTTTATCACCATTAATCAATTTAAAAAAATCTTTATGAACTAAACTGCATCTGATAATCCCGAAAAATTGAAATAAACCTTTTCATAAAAACCTCCCTGACTTGTGCAAAGAAGCCGTTATGAAAAGGCACTTTATACATTCAGCGGGATGCGGAAACTATACCGAAAGCTTTTCAGCTTTTCCTTCCGGCAGCAACTCCCCCTCTGCCGGACACTTAACGCACAGTTTCCTGCTCTGATGCTTATATTTCGTATGATTTATCAGAATGCAATCTCGCCTGCGATATGGTAAAGATCGTCCTCGAAAGGCTTTTTCATGGAAAGTGCTTCCTGAATGTCAAAATCAACTATCTTGTTGTTCTGCATTCCGACAACTCTGTTACCGATACCCTGTGAAAGCAGGTCAACTGCGTAATAACCCATCTGGCTTGCAACAACTCTGTCTCTTACTGTCGGTGAACCGCCTCTCTGAACGTGACCGAGAATTGTGGTTCTTGCCTCGATACCAGTCTTTTCCTGAAGAGTTCTTGCGATTTCATCCGAATGACCAACGCCTTCGGAAACAACAATTATAAAATGCTGCTTGCCTGTTTTTCTTGACTCAAGCATTTTCTTTGCAATTTCGTCAAGATTGTAAGGAACTTCACTTGTGATTACATAAGTCGCACCGCAGGCAACACCTGTATTGACTGCAATAAAGCCTGCGCCTCTGCCCATTACCTCAACAACACTGCATCTGTCGTGTGACTGAGCAGTATCTCTGAGCTTGTCAACCATTTCCATAGCTGTATTCATAGCTGTGTCATAGCCGATTGTATATTCTGTACATGATATATCGTTATCAATTGTGCCAGGAAGTCCTACGCAAAGAATACCCTTTGCTGAAAGGTCAGCCGCACCTCTGAAAGAACCGTCACCGCCGATTACAACGATACCCTCAAGACCAAGCTCTTCGCACTTTGCCTTTGCCATTTCAACGCCTTCTTCAGTTCTGAATTCAGGACATCTTGCAGTATAGAGCATTGTACCGCCTCTCTGGATAATATCAGAAACGCTTCTTTCGTTCATTTCAATAACATCACCGTTGATAAGTCCATTATATCCTCTGCGGATACCGTAAACCTGCATACCCTTTCTTATAGCGGCTCTTGTTACTGCACGAACAGCAGCATTCATTCCCGGGGCGTCTCCTCCGCTTGTTAAAACACCAATCTTTTTAAGCATTATTATAACTCCTATCCGCCTTATGGCATGTTTAATTTACCATATACTATTTTACTACATTTAAGATTTTTGTCAAGTGATTTCGGCTAAATTTATGAAAATTATTCGTAAACTTCCATTTTTTATGCTAATCTATCAGCCCGATATTGTCAGATGATATAATTTTTTCAGTTTTTTCTGTAAATTCCTTACATACGTTTACTCCGGAAACTGACTTTGGCTTAACAAATTTTCGCATATCAGTAAGATAAAAGCAAAGCTGTGTATTTCCGGGGTAATCACATGCAAGTGATATAATATTTTCAGCGATATCCTTCTGAGTGCTTTTCATTTTAACGCAGAATCTTTTTTTGCTGACTATATCCTTAAATTCCTCCTCCGACCAGACGTGATTACAAATTACGGAAAACTCATAATCGTCCTTTGGGGATACCTTTCCGGTTATATATATTATCCTGCCATACTCCAGCTTTGACTTGTAAAGCTCACAGGTATCCGGAAAAAGAGTACACGAAAGCGAACCGCTCATATCCTGAACGCTGACAAACGCCATTTTCCTGCCGTTGGAAGTGTAATGCGCCGTAATATCGTCTATTACCCCCAGAAAGCTGAACTCTTTATTTTTATATTTTGCCCCGGTAAACTTTTTTATTTCAGCAATACAGGGCAGTTTCATTAAATAAGCTGTCAGCCTGTACTCACCAATAGGGTGACCGGATATATACATTCCTGTGGCATTCTTCTCAAATTCAAGCAGGTCTGCATATCTGTATTCCGGCTGGGGTGTTTTTTTAGGTTTAACTGCTGTCTGTGTACCAGTTTCAGGGAAAAGATTCATCTGTCCGTCAATATTCTGCCTTGAAAAATCAGAATAGCTGTCCAT
>CAMCMW010000164.1 GCA_945876155.1 uncultured Ruminococcus sp.
GTACCCTTAAATGCTGTTTCTGTCAGAATCACGAGATTAGCGGTGAAAATCGGGGAATGGAAATCAGTACACAGCGGCTGGGGGAGATTTTTCTTGAATTACAGCAAAAGGGTGCCCACAACATAAATCTTGTGAATCCCACTCACTATGTACCGCAAATAATCAGCGCCCTCGACCTTGTTAAGGACAGGCTGACAATACCCATAGTCTACAACTGCGGCGGCTATGAAAAAGAAGAAACCCTCAGAATGCTTGAGGGTTACGTTGACGTATATCTTCCGGACTTCAAGTACGTAAGCAGTGACATTTCCGGAAAGTACTCCCGAGCCGCTGATTACTGCCAGTACGCACAAAAAACGCTGAAAGAAATGCACCGTCAGCAGCCTAAGCTTGTCATGGACGGTGATTTGATGAAAAAAGGACTGATAGTCCGTCACCTTATACTCCCCGGCTGCCGTCACGATTCAATTGCGGCAGTAAACCGTCTTGCAGAAATACTGCCCCGTGACAGCTTTCTGTTAAGCCTTATGAGCCAGTACACACCCACTGAAAACTGTGCCATGTACCCTGAAATAAACCGCAGAATTACCACCTTTGAATACAAATCGGTACTAAAGGAAGTTCAGCGGCTGGGCTTGAACGGCTTTTCTCAGGAGCGTACTTCGGCAAAATCCGAATACACTCCCGACTTCGATTTCAGCGGACTATAATATACTCACCGATACAGCAACCCAAACACATCTGCTGATAGAAATCCCACATAACTGCGTCAAACTTTTTCGTCATACGACAGTATGGCTTCAAAAGCTTTCCTTGTTCTGCGGAATTTCTATTCAGCATCTTGTGTTCGTTTTGCTATATCGGCGAGTATCCCCTCCGGCACTTCTCCGGCTATTATATTTTCCGCAAGAATACAGTTCATGCTGACTGTTACCGTTTCGCTCCCTGCCGGATAAACTGCCTTTACCTCAGCAGTTATATCAAGGGAAATCCTGTGACAGGTCTGGTTGATTCCGGCAGACTCAAAGCTGCTTTTCATCTCCGCCTGCGCACTCCCCACCGGAACAAGTCTTAACCTTATATCCGGACCTTTGCCGTTTAAGAGAACAATTCCGCTGAGTGTTCCGGCTGAAATTTCAATTTCACTGTCTGAAAGTCCGCTGATATTGCCGTTTATCTCTGAAACTATCATGCTTTGCAGTTTGTTAGTGTTTTTAGTGTTTATACTTGCTGAAACAAAATTACCGTTTTCGTCATAAATTTCAGTGGACAGGTCGGAATACTCAGCACCCGTCTTTTCAAGTACGCTTTGCACAGAACCGTTTATGACCTCGCTGAGCTGACAGCGGCAGTAATATGTACCCATTTCGGAAGTATAGCGCCTTACCCTTTTTTCAATACACAAAAATGCAGAAATCACCACAACTGCCGAAATAACCACAGCCACTATTATTTTTTTACATTTTGGCAGCTTGTCAGACTTATTTCTCATTTTCCCCTCACACATCAAACGGACGGTTTATAAAAGCCGTCCGTTTTTTATACTGAACCTACTCCTCTTCAATGTCATCTGTCAGTGGCTGAGGGTTAAAGGTTTCAGCGCTGACTCCACAACCACAGCCGCATTTTTTACCGCCGGTATTCCTGCTTTCCGAGGGTTTCTGTGGTGAAAATTCCTCCACAGGAAATCTTATCTTGTCAAACACTTCGCAGGGACTGTCAGTTTCCGAACAGCACTCCTTCTGCGGGATAGTATAGGGGTATGTCTGTACCATGACCGTAACCGGTCTTACAAGCTCCACAACGTAGAAAAGTCCTACTGTCAGAACAACATCTCTGCCGGACGGATTGCCTGACGATTCTGATGTACTCTCACTCCGGCTGCACATACATTCACATGGCTTGCATGATGTAATTTTTGATTCGAGTATCAGCGGTGAAACCACCTGCACAAGGGCAGTCGGGGGATTGATAGTATTGCAGCAGTTTCCGTCCGTACCTGTAACACTGCCGTCACTTGAAAAGGTTTTGGTACTGGTTTCACTGCCGTAAAGAATACAGTTCTTGCTTACTGACGCTTTACCGTAAAGGCTTGTAGGGGTACTGCACGCTTTGTCGTAGGCAAGCAGCTGAACATCAAATGTAAAGGTGATATCTACCGAATAAAAGCCTTTATTGAAGGGTATCGGCTCTACATTCATACACACGTCGCATACAGTAATGCACTTCGGCTTGATTATTGTTGCAGACGGCGGTACTGATGAAGTAAGAGCAACCCTGACGCCGGTTATACAGTCCTTGTCGCTGCAACTGTCGAAAACTCTGTTTACCTTTACCGGTACAGCCTCACTTCCGCCGCTGTTATTTGCATAATCGCTCATAAAGTTTTCCTCCTGTTTCATATTTGTATTCGATTGAATACTTCAATATATCTTATTCAGATTATCGCTGATTTGTTACTGAAAAAAGAGGAAATTTTGCAATAAATTAATGGGACGCCTTTTGCAGGACGTCCCATTTGAATACGATATTTTATTTAGCATTTCCAAGGAATGCCGCACCGATAATTCCGGCGTCATTTCCAAGCTTTGCAATAACGATTTCTGTGTTCTTAGGTGAGTTTCTTGTGTAAACCTCGTCCTTGACCAGTGCCTTTACAGGAAGGAGAAGCGGGTCACCCTCGTTGCACACACCGCCGCCGATACAGAGAATATCCGGCTGGAAAATGTTGATTGTGTTTGTGATTCCGGATGCAAGGTACTTGATAAACTTGTCAACAACAGCCTTTGCAGTCTTGTCACCCATTCTCATAGCGTCAAATGAGGTTCTTGCTGTGACCTTGCCGTTTCTCTCGGCTGTTATCTTGTGCATTACTGTTTCCTTGTCCTCAGCCATAGCCTCTTTGGTCATTCTGATAAGACCGGTTGCAGATGAGAACACCTCAAAACAGCCCTTTCTGCCACAAGTACACTGTGGACCGTCAACCTCGATAACCATGTGACCGATTTCAGCACCGGCAAAGTTTGAACCGGAATAAATCTTGCCGTCAATAACGATTCCTCCGCCTACGCCTGTTCCCAGAGTGATGCACACTGCGTTTTTAGCACCCTTTGCAGCACCGGCTACATATTCGCCGTAAGCTGCGGCATTGGCGTCATTCTCAATAAATACCGGCTTGTCAATGTATTCCTTTATGTAGTCAACCATAGGTGTGTTGTCAAAACCGAGGTTGCAGGAATACTCGATAATTCCCTTTTCGCTGTTGGCAATACCCGGTGTTCCGATACCAACCCATTCGATCTGGCTCATGTCAAGTCCGGCTTCCTTTACTGCCTGGATTGAAACCTTTGCCATGTCAGCGGCGATTTCCTTTTCCGGTCTCGGAAGATTTGTCTTTGTGCTTGCCTTTGAAATGATTTTGTAGTTTTCGTCAACGACTCCGGCAACAATGTTTGTTCCGCCGAGGTCAATACCAATGTAATACTTCATATTTTTACTCCTTAATCTTTATTCAGCTATGTCACCCATAACGATTCCTCTGCCGTTTGTTGCAAAGTATACTCTGCCGTAAACTTCGCTGTCGCCTGTGATAGACGGTGTGAGGTTACCGAAAAGGTGATGCTCGTCATTGATTCTTTCCCAGGTCTTGCCCTTGTCCTTTGAACGGTAGATACCGTCGCCATGTTCATCGGTTGAACCCATTGCGTAGATAACCATGTAATCTCCGTCCTTTTCAGGTGCGCCGAATCCCATAGCCTTGCACTTGAAATTCTTTATGGATTCAATAGAATTACCGCCGTCCTCAGTGTGCATGATAAGACCGTTGTTATAAACCCAGACGTCGCCTTCCTTGTCACCGCAGGCAGCTATTGACGCATTGTCCATAACCATATTTGTCGAAACAAAGTTGTTTCCGCCGTCCTCAGAAATATAGAACATACCGTCGCATACTGCATAATACTTGTTCGGGTTTATTCTGTCGGCAACGATTGTTGAACCGTAGCCCAGACCGCCTACGTTATACCATGTAGTACCCATATCAAATGTGATATAAGGCTTGTTGGTACTTGACGCAGGAGTCCAGATAAATGAACTGCCGTCAGCCGCCATTGCAACAGTACCGTCCTGGGCGTTTTCCGGAAGTGCTGCACATTTGTTCCATGTTGTACCGCCGTCTGTTGTATATCTCAGACTGCCGTTCATATCGCCGCACATAACTGCTGTGTTCGGATTGCTCCATGCGCAGTCGATATCAGACGGGTCGCCGTCCTTCATAAAGTGTGTATCGTCCGGACACTTTGTAACGTCAAGATGTGAAAATCCTGTCAGGTCGCCCATGATAGAATACAGCTGTGGCCCGCCTGACGGAGGTGATACCATCTTGTAAACAGCTGTTTCTTCAAGACCGTATGCGTGGAATTTTACTGTAACCGGTGTGCCTGTGCCAAGAGCTGTTATGTTTTCAGTAGCGTAAATCGTTGCGCCTGTGCCGTACATAACTTCATCTGAATTGAACGGGTTGATGTTGATATCCGCTGTCCACCAGCCTGTCTTTGCCTCTTCATTGCCCCATTTGAGCCAGTCAGCCTCAGATGTATCCATAACGTAGTTCTTGTTTGTGTCAAAAAACGCAGACCATGTTGCACCACCGTCTGTTGTACGGTAAACGTTATCGCCCTTGTCACTCCAGAAACCAAGTGATGATACCACTACGGTATCTGGATTCTGTGCGTCTACTGAAACGCCGCCGAAACCGCCGTATCTGCCGTCACCTACTGCCGGAGTGATATCAGTGAAAGTTCCTGCCGCCATGTCGTAGGCATAAACCTTGCCGTTTTCCGGTGAAAGGTTAGGACCGCAGTTGTCACTGTATGTAATATACATTTTTCCGTTTGAGGAGATGTCAGCCTGGAGTGGGTACATTCCCTTTTCGTTTTCCGGAAGAGCAGTCCAGCTTTCGCCCTTGTCTGAGGACTTGTAGATACACTGTCCGTTTGT
>CAMCMW010000165.1 GCA_945876155.1 uncultured Ruminococcus sp.
ACCGAGGGCGACTCCAACGCCAAGCTGACTGCAAGCGTCAGCGGACAGTCCAAGTGCAGCTACAATCTCTGCGGCTACACATTCATGCTCAGAGGTTCGGAGTCCTACATCTTAAACGGTGAAAACAGCGAATTTACAGTGTTTGAACATGGCGAGATAAAGACTGACAACATTGAACTGAGATACTATCCGGTTACCGGAAACAACGTTTCGTTTACAGATATCGCCCTGAAATACAGGGATTATCTTGAAAAGGACGAGGGTGTGACAAAAACTGACGTTTCTGACCCGTCACTTTACGTAAATCTCTACGGCGGTGTTGAAAAGCAGAAGTCAATTCTCGGACTTCCGGTAACGCTGAAAACGGAAATAACAGGTTTTGAACAGGCAAAGGGAATCGTTGAAACGCTGAAAAACGACGGCGCTGACAACATGATAGTAACCTACGACAACTGGACTAACGCAGGTATTTCCGGCAAGGTAGATTACAAGGCAAAGCCGGCTGGTGTACTGGGCGGAAAAAGCGATTTTGAGGAGTTCACAGACTATCTCAAAGGCAACAATATTTCACTTTATCCGTCAGTAAACAACAAGGGCTTTGTAAGCGGTCAGGGATATTTCACATTTATGGATACTGCTACGAGAGTTTCTGGTTCATATTCAAGACTGCTGACCTACGACAGGGCATACGGCGTTCAGAGTACATTCTACGACCCGGTTTCACTGCTTTCTCCGCTGACTTTCAGCGACATATACAGTGACCTGGCAGAGAGTTACAGCGAAAAAGGTCTTACAGGCGTTTCACTGGGCGAAATGACTTCTACTCTTTACGGCGATTACGGCAAGGACATGGTTTCAAGAGACAAGGCAATGTCAATTCTGGAGGAAAGCTATGCCGGAGTTAAAAACGGCGTAGGCTCGATACTTGCTGACACTGCAAATGCCTATGCTTTTGCAAGCGTTGACCATATCACAAATGTTCCGCTGAGTTCAAGCGAATTTGACCTGTTTGACGAGGAAGTACCGTTCTATCAGGTTGCAATGCACGGTCTGAAACCCTATTCAACAAAAGCGATAAACGGCAGTGCTGATTACAAGACGCTTATGCTCAAAGCACTTGCAACAGGTTCAAACTTCAATTACGATATGCTCTACGAGGAAACAAGTGAGCAGAAAGATACTAAATTTGACGTTTATTTCTATGCGAATTATCAGTACTGGACTGACGCTGCCGCAAAGGGCTATGAGCTTAGCAAAAATGTGCTGGGCGGTACTGCCTCACAGCGTATCACAGGCTATGAAACAAACGGTAACATCATTACAACGACTTACGAAAACGGTACTGTTACAAAGGTAAACCTTGCAACAGGGGACATTGACGTTAACGGACAGTCGTGCAATCTTAATGATTATTTAGGGGAAGGAGCGCTGAGTGACTGATGAAGATAGCTTATGAAAAAAGAAAAAGTCTTTACGGCTATGGGTTCATAGCGCTCTGGTTTATCGGAACGGTTTTGTTTTTCATAGTTCCGCTTGTAAAATCGTTTACCTATTCATTCAGAGATATTGAGAGAAATGTTTTCGGCGGATTTGTGGGACTTGACAACTACAAACAGGCATTCTTAGGCGATGAAGTTTATGCTGAAAGACTTATCTCAGTTCTGAAAACTACGGCTCTTAAAACTCCGCTTATACTTATATTTTCACTGTTCGTTGCCGTACTTCTCAATCAGAAGTTCCACGGCAGAGGCTTTGCAAGAGCGGTATTCTTCCTGCCGGTAATCGTTGCGACTGGTCCGGTTTACAACATTATCACAGGTAATATGGCAACCAGCGGAAACAGCGGTGCGTCACAGTTTTCAACAATGTTTGAGACTGACCTTGTAGGTGAACTGCTGGAATTCTTAGGTATTTACGGAATCAGCGACAAGCTGACCATGACCATTCAGACTGTCACGACTGATATTTTCGGTCTTGTATGGAATTCGGGAATACAGATTCTTATATTCCTTGCGGCACTCCAGAACATTCCGGTTTCCGCAAAGGAAGCGGCACAGATGGAGGGTGCGACTGCCTGGGAGTACTTCTGGAAGATTACATTCCCGTATGTCAGCCCTATGATTCTTGCAAACCTGATTTTTACAATTATTGACTCCTTCACAGACCCGAGCAACCTTGTAATGGACAGAGTTCTTACAATGCAGAAGGACTGGCAGTACGGACTTTCAGCGGCAATGGCTTGGGCGTACTTTGGAATAGTTATTGTGGCGCTGGGTATCATAGTCGCAATTGTAAACAGATTTATTTATTACGAGGTAGATTAAGGAGGGCAGGCAATGGCTGAAGCTATAAAAGATGAAAAAGAAATTGGCAGCGGAATGTCAAAGCGTCAGGCTAAAAAAATCCGTATGGCGTCAATGAACAAACAGGAAATTGCCTATCTGAGAAAAAAGGCGCTAATGGAAAAGGTGTGGCCGGTTTTCAGATTCCTTATTCTGTTCGGACTTTGTTTTGTAATTCTCTATCCGCTGATTTACATGATAAGCTGTGCATTCAGAGACCCGTCTGACATGAATGACCCGACGGTTATGTGGATTCCGAGAAACCTCACTTTGCAGGTAATCAAGGACACCGCACACGCCATGGACTTCTGGAACACTCTCAAAACAACGCTGATTCTCAATATCGGCTGTTCACTGGTTCAGGTTTGCTCATGCGCACTTGCCGGCTACGGCTTTGCACGTTTCAGGTTCAAGGGAAAGGGTCTGCTTTTCGGAATAGTAGTTCTTATGATACTTGTTCCGTCGCAGGTTATTGCGATTCCGCAGTACCAGCAGTTCAGAAACTTCCTGGGAAATCCCGACTGGAGCCTTATCAACAATCCGCTTTCAATGTATCTTCCGGCGCTGACTGGTAACGGAATACGTTCCGGACTGATGATATTCATTTTCAGACAGTTTTTCAAGGGACTTCCTAAGGAACTGGAAGACGCAGCATACCTTGACGGCTGCGGACCACTGAGGACATTCGTTCAGATAATGATACCGAATGCACTTTCATCATTCCTTACAGTATTCCTTTTCTCAGTTGTATGGTACTGGAATGACTATTATGTAAGCTCAACATTCTTCACAAGCAACCAGACTATAGCGCTGATGCTGAAAAACCTGGGCAACCAGCTTAACAATACGATTCTCAAGGATATGGGCGGTACAGCCGGATTCAGAGAACAGATAGTATGGATGGAGGCAGGCTGCCTGATATCAATTCTGCCGATACTTGTAATGTACGCATTTTTGCAGAAATACTTTACAGAGGGTATTGAGCGTTCAGGACTTGTCGGATAATATTAAAAGGAGTATGGGAAACCATACTCTTTTTGTGTGTTGTGGGATTTTGTATGTAGTACATTGTAACCTCTAAAACTTTATAAATATGTACATCGCTACTTTTACTACTAACAAGGAAAATAATAATATTAAACACCATTAAAAAATAATGTTTTAAGTGTGACACAGTAGTAGGGGCGAGCATTGCTCGCCCGGATATAAAAAACTGCATATATTAACTGGCGACCAATGGTCGCCCCTACAATTTGTGTTTCATTTTGAAATGATTTTGGGTTCAGGCTTTTCAACGGCTTGACTTTTACATTCATAACGAGTATAATAAAATATAACATATACCGTTTAACGGATTTAGAAATGGAAATAAATGGAGTAAAGAATATGAAAAAAATTATCCTGACTGGTGACAGACCAACCGGCAGACTTCACGTCGGACACTACGTAGGTTCACTTCGCAGACGTGTTGAGTTGCAGAATTCCGGTGAATATGACGAAATATATATAATGATTGCAGACGCACAGGCTCTCACAGACAATGCGGACAACCCGGAAAAGGTGCGTCAGAACATAATTGAAGTGGCGCTTGACTATATGTCCTGCGGTCTTGACCCGGAAAAGACAAATATGTTTATACAGTCGCAGATACCGGAGCTTTGCGAGCTTACCTGCTACTACATGAACCTTGTTACAGTTTCAAGACTTCAGAGAAATCCTACTGTTAAAACTGAAATAAAAATGCGCAACTTTGAAACCAGTATCCCTGTGGGATTCTTTACATATCCTATCAGTCAGGCTTCTGACATTACCGCTTTCAAGGCAACAACAGTTCCAGCCGGCGAAGACCAGATGCCAATGGTTGAACAGACAAAGGAAATCGTTCACAAGTTCAATTCTGTTTACGGTGAAACGCTGACAGAACCTGAGATTCTTCTCCCGACCAATCAGGCTTGTATGCGACTTCCGGGTATCGACGGAAAGGCAAAGATGAGCAAGTCTCTCGGAAACTGCATTTATCTTTCCGATACGCCGGAGGACGTGAGAAAGAAGATAATGAGTATGTACACCGACCCTGACCATATCCAGATAAGCGACCCGGGTAAAATCGAGGGAAATACAGTGTTCACCTACCTTGACGCATTCTGCCGTCCGGAGCATTTTGAAAGATATCTGCCGGACTACGCAAACCTCGATGAACTGAAAGCACACTATCAGAGAGGCGGCCTTGGGGACGTAAAGGTGAAGAAGTTCCTCAATAACGTATTGCAGGAGGAGCTTGAACCTGTAAGAGCAAGAAGAAAAGAGCTTGAACAGGATATCCCGTATGTTTATGAGGTGCTGAGAAAGGGTACTGCCGCTGCAAAGGAAAAGGCTGCCCAGACTCTTGCAGAAGTCAAGGCGGCAATGAAGATAAACTACTTTGACGATGCTGAGCTGATAAAGGCACAGTCTGAAAAATACAAGGCATAATTTTGAAGGAAGCACTGATTAAATCTGGTGCACAGATTGCGCAGTCAGATTTTTCGGCAGATTGCATAGAAATTTCGCAGGCATACTGGCGTATGTCAAGAAATTTCTGTGTGATATGACGGAAAATATGCAAGCAAGATGTGTGCCAAGCCGACAGGCGTGATTTAATCAGTGATTCCTTAAT
>CAMCMW010000166.1 GCA_945876155.1 uncultured Ruminococcus sp.
CTCCTTTCGTTAGCATATTTCTCATAAGCCTTTACAATGTCCTGAACAAGCTTATGTCTTACTACGTCTTTTTCATTGAATTTGTGAATTGCGATATCGTCAACATTCCTCAGAACCTTCATCGCCTCAACAAGACCGGAAGTCTTGCTGTCCGGCAGGTCAATCTGTGTTACGTCGCCTGTAATGACCATTTTACTGTCATTGCCCAGACGGGTAAGGAACATCTTTATCTGTTCGGAAGTTGTATTCTGAGCCTCGTCAAGGATAATGAACGCACCCTCAAGGGTTCTTCCTCTCATGTATGCGAGAGGTGCGACTTCGATTATGCCCTTTTCCATGTACTTTGAAAAGTTTTCTGCGCCGAACATATCAAAAAGTGCGTCGTAGAGAGGGCGCAGATACGGGTCAACCTTGTCCTGTAAGTCACCCGGCAGGAATCCCAGCTTTTCCCCTGCCTCAACCGCCGGACGGGTAAGTATAATCTTGTTTACCTCGTGCGCCTTGAACGCCTTTGCCGCCATTGCAACTGCAAGGTAAGTCTTGCCTGTTCCGGCAGGGCCTACACCAAGAACAATGGTATTGTTTTTGATGTCGTCGATATACTTTTTCTGCCCGACAGTTCTCGGACGCACGATTTTCCCCGCAGCAGTAACGCATATACCGTCGCCTATGAGATTGTCAAGCTGCTTTGACTCTCCGTCGGACACCATTGAAGTCACATAGCGCAGAGTCTGACCGGTTACTCTTTCACCGGTTTTGGCTATTTTCATAAGCGCCTCAACAGCCTCTGCAGCCTTCCGGACATTTTCCTCATTACCGGAAATCTTGATGTCAGTACCACGGCTTAAAACAACCACATCATACTGGCGCTGAATAACATTAATGTTTTCATCATAAGTTCCGAATAAGTTTATCATCTGTTCTGTATCATTTATATTTATAATTTTCTCTGCCATTTCAACACTCTTTCCTTTTTTGTTGGTTTTATTGCTGGTTCAATTTGATATAGTATAATTATAGCACAAAAAAACAACTTTTTAAATACCTATTTTAAGATTTTTTGAATTTTTTTATGGAAATAACCTAAATTTTATTTAAAATTTACCATCAGCATGAAAAAAACGTCAATTTACTCAGTCAACATAAATTTCGTAATCAGCTCCGATTTCTCCCACAAGGGTAAATTTTACATTATATTCCATTTTGTCACTGTAGTTCTTCACATCAATTTCCCGTTTTTCAACCTCAATCCCCTTTAAATCATAAAAATTCTTCTCATACAAAGAAAGTTTCTGCTGCAATAAAATATCCGCCTCCTCTGCACTGTAGGAAAGGGTCTTGTACTCAAAGGGCGTGTATGTACTGTGTACCATTCCGAGAGGAAGTTTTTTTCCCAGAAACATAAAGCTGTTGGAGGTTTCAGAGTAATCAAAGGACTGGTATTCTGCGTCTTTCAGAAAAAGGGGTATTCTGAACCCGAAAAAATCAAAATACTTCTTTGTTTCCTCTTCACCGCTGTAGATTTTCCCCTCTGACTCAAGAGGCTGTGTAAAGCTTACTTCCTCCACATATCTGCCGGTTATTTTACCCATTGCGTGTTTTTTCAGCGTGTGCCCTCCCCCGTCGTCAACCACTCCGCTTATAATTATATCACCCTTTTTCACTCCGCTGCCTGCTTTTTTCATCTGCCTTCCGGAATACAGTTCAATGGAAATAATCTGTGCGTCCCTGTCCGCTACTACGTTACAGGGTATATCATCTCTCACCATTTCCGGCGGTGGGTCTGCCTCTGTAACGTCAACTACAATACGGCTGCCTGTGTGCCTGATACCAGCCCACGCAAGCTCCGGAATACTGAGCCTAAGTCTTTGCTCGCATTTACGGAAATTTATATCCGCAATAAATCTCCCCTTGTATATCTCGATATCCGACAATGCGGAAACAATCTGCTCCCGGCTCACTCCGCTGTTTCCGCACACTTCCACTGACACCACAATATTTGACAGGTAAAACACAAATGAAAACAGTATAAGCAGTCCGGCAATAATACCAAATCTGAAACGATAGCCTTTAAGCTTAAAGGGTACGCCCTTTTTTTCAGTAAATTCAAGTTCAATGTTATTGTCCTGTGCAAGCTCAGATATATCTTTCATGTCGTGGATATAAACACAGCCGTAAAAGCAGCCGTTATGACACCGCTGTTCCATACAGGTTATACCGTTTTCACGTATACTGTTTATAAACGCATACAGCTTAGTGCCTGACGCTTTAAATGCCGCCGTACCCCTTATTCTTCTGAACATTATATCACCCGTTTCCTGTCAGTTCCACAGACTGTATTTTTCCGCACACATATATCCCCCGTGAGCTGAAATCATTTACGCTCAGATTCGTCCCCCATATCTGTATAGTCATATCCCACGTCCTGACCTTTACCATGATATCGTTATATTCAAGTATCTTTTTGCAGCATTCCACCAGTACTTCATGGTCGCCGGTTATCTGTATCTGTGTGTCCATATTAATAAAATGCTTTATTTTTCCAGCCATTTATACCACCTCAGTTAAGTATATTAAATATCAAACCACAATATACTTGTATAACGGAGGGGTTGTCAATGAAACAGATAATGAAAAATTTTCTTTTTACTGTACTGATTCTCGGGGCAGTTTTCCTGTGTATAAAATATCCGGCGGAAATAGGTTCGGCTGTGAGCGTTTCCACAGACAGGTGCATTAACGTCATTATTCCCTCAATGTTCATTTTTATGTGCCTTACCTCAATGGCTGTTGCAACAGGGATACATAATATAATAAGTCTGCCGTTTATTCCGTCAGCAAGGTATATTTTCCGTCTGACCCCGAATCAGTTCGGTATTTTTCTTCTGAGTATGTTTTCCGGCTATCCGGCTGGCATAAAGCTTCTGACTGACAGTTTCCGCAGAAATGAAATATCAAAAAAAGAGTTTGAGCGTCTGAGCTGTTTTTGCTTTGCCGGCGGTCCGGCTTTTATTTCGGGTACTGTCTCCGGCATACTCTACCCCGGTACTCACGCCGGAGCAGTCTGTTTTATTTCGGTTACTGCCGGAAATCTTGTCACCGCATTTATAAGTGGATTCTTTTCACCCTTTCCGGAAAAGTCCTCACACAAAATCACAACGGACATAACCGCTCAGAACATCATCAATTCCACCCTTTCATCTGCCCACGCAATTTTTCAGATGTGCGTTATGATTATCACATTCGGCGGACTGTACAGAGCCGCAGAGCTTTCGGGGGCAATAAGTTTCCTTTCAGAGTTCATTTCCGGTCTGACCGGACTGAACCAGGCAAATACTCAGGCTATCATTTCATCAGTATTTGAAATCAGCAATATAGTTACTCTTCCTTCAAACCGCATTGAACTGCTGCCTGTTGCTGCGTTTCTCCTTTCATTCGGCGGAATCTGCGTACTGATACAGATAATAGTAATTTCCGGCGGACTCCTCAACGTGAAAAAATTTCTGCTGTCACGCTTGTTTTCAGCAACCGTTTCAGCCGCAGTATGCCGTCTGATTTCACGCTTTTTCAATCTAGGCACAGCTGACGCATTTATCCCAGCATCGGTTCACAAAGGCAATGGCATGGTTACAGCTGTACTATTACTTATTATGACAGTTATGCTGCTTTCCCTTTCAAAAAATTATGGACAATCTGATTAAAAGGTGTTATAATTATAGTAAACGCCAAATAATTTGACGTTTACTATAATAAATAACTTAAAATGCCTCGCACATTCGCTCACTGTGTTCGCTGCGTGCGTATCGGCAAATAGTAAACTCCAAAATGAATTTGTCGTTTACTATTAAGAAAAATACAAAGCAAAGGAGTAAGCTATATGGGATTATTCGGACTATTCAAAAAAAATACCAACTACTTTGACAAAAATATCGAGCCAAAATGCGCCTACTGTGAACACGGCAAGCCTGCTAAAAGCGAGGGAAAAATTCTGTGTCCCAGAAGCGGTATTGTAAGCGAGGATTTCAGCTGTAAAAAGTTCTCCTATTCGCCTTTCATGCGCAAACCTGAAAAGGAACACCCTCCCGTATCTCAGCCGACGGAGAATACCGAAGTTAAAACCACAGCACCTGTAAGCACTGAACCAGCCGTCAGCCAGCCGGAACATACCAGACATGAAGAAAAGACTGAACCCACTCCGGCAGCGGTCAGCGAAAAACCGGCAGAAACCAAAAAGGCAGAGTCCCCAAAAGTGGAAACTCCGCAGAGAAGTGCTGTTTCAGATATCCATTTAACTCCCCATGACAATTCGGAAAATATCAGAAAACTTGAATCTGTAAATAAAGCTGCAGTTTCAGAAATAGAAAACCACGTTTCACCAAAAGAGATAATTTTGCCGGAAGTTTCAGAAAGCAGTGTTTCTTCCATTGAAAATACACCTGTCGTTCGTAACAGCGAAGAATATCTGAAAAATATTCCGGCACAGGCAGTCTCAGAAATCGAAAACAACAGTCACACAGTTCACAAGCTCCCCGAGGGTACACAAAAAGTTATTCTCAACAATCTTGACAGCAAATAAAAAAGCCTGTACATAAAGTGCAGGCTTTAAAAATTATTTTTTGAGATCATTAATACATTTCTGACAAATACACTTATCTTTGTATTCTGTCAGGTCGTCATTTGATCCGCAAATAACGCATGAGTTTCTGGACTTTGTAATGATAAGGCTCTCACCGTCAACATAAAGTTCAACAGAAGATCTGATCTCAAATCCAAGACTCTTTCTGATTTCCTTTGGCAGAACAATTCTTCCAAGGTCATCTATTGTTTTGCGTACTCCTGTGTTTCTCATAAAACTTACCTCTCTTGATTATTTTTGCTATATTTATAATATCATCTTTGTCGAATTTTGTCAAGCATAAATTCATATTATATCAGGGCTTCCGCATGAAAAAATCAGAAAAATATGTTATAATTGACTAAAAAAGCA
>CAMCMW010000167.1 GCA_945876155.1 uncultured Ruminococcus sp.
TTTACCCATTTTTTAGCATTTATCATAATGTCATAGGCATTAAAAGTGTTAAATTCAGACCTTGCGCCTACACCTGAATTACAGCCGAATTCGCAGGAGAGAACATCATAGACTGAAGGGAGCTTGGACTTGTCAGTTTCAAGGTAGTTTTCCAGATCATCATAAACTTTCTGTACTCCTTCAGAAGTGGAAACGGATAAATCAGGAGAATATACGTGCAGACATTCCTTCAGACCTCCCGGGATAGGATAGAAAGCACCGTCAAAGCCTCTTACAGCTGAAAATTCAAATTCACTGCGTCCGGTAGGAAGTTGAATGTTATGATCTTTTATGTATTCGCCGAGGGTTTTAAACGTGACGTTATAGCTGATAATTCCGGTATTGCGGAACTCGTCGCCTTTAGCAATACATGGAGTTAGTGCTACTAGAATATCATCATTATGGAGATACTTGCGTATATATACAGCTGAGCAGAGCAGGGGAGACTGAACCGGTGACAAGCGTGGAAGAAGTTCCGGTTTATGCTTTTCAGCGTAATTGACTATAGCAGCGCAGGGCTGGGAGATGATTTTTGCAGAGGGGTGCTGTTTAACATATTTTATGTGCATATAAGTACAAATATCAGCGCCGAAAGAGCCGTCGTAAACTTCATGTACTCCCATGTCCTTGAGCCATTTAAGGATATGTCTCCATTTTCCGTCAAGGGCGGTTTTGATAGCAGGAGCGACAATAAGTGAAACCTTCTTTTTATCTCTGATAAGATTGAACAGTGTGTCAAGATCGTCATCATAATAACGGGCGTTATGCTTGCAGCCCTTTATACATTCGCCGCATTGTATACATTCATCAGGATTAACTTTTACAACTTTTCCGTCGTAGTGATTAGCATTAGGTACAGGACAGGTTCTGATGCAGGCGTTGCAGCCGATACATTTGTCTTCAATAACATGAATCATATATTATACCTCACAAATTAATTTTTAATTGATATATATTTTGAAATAAAAACTTTTTATAAGTTTATCACAAAAATTCTTTGTTAATCAGTGCGAAATTGTTGCTTTTGTTTATTTTATCATATTTGATGTAATATGTCAATATGTTTTTAACTTAATCGTTCAAGAAAATGGATTTTAGGCATGGAAATTTCCTTGACATTTTCAAGTAAGTGTAGTAAAATAAAAATGATTATGTATTCTGAAGGAACTTAAAAAGCTAAGATATATCAGCAATTTATTATATGAAGAAAGGAAATATTGTTAAAATGAGTAACACAACTCAAACTGAAACATCAAAAGGCGGATTTGGTTCAAGGCTCGGCTTTATTCTTGCCGCTGCCGGTTCAGCTGTAGGACTTGGAAATATATGGCGTTTCCCGTATCTTGCAGCCAAATACGGCGGAGGAATGTTTTTACTGGTTTATCTGATATTTGCAGTCACATTCGGCTTTGCACTTATGATAACAGAAATTGCGATAGGCAGAAAAACAGGCAAAAGCGTAATCGGCGCATACTTTGCAATGGATAAGCGGTTTGCACCTCTGGGCTGGCTTGCGGCAGCGATACCTGTTGTAATTCTCCCGTATTACTGCGTAATCGGAGGCTGGGTTTTAAAATATCTTACCGAATTTGTCACAGGCAACGGAAAATCAACTGCCGGCGGCGGTGAATTTTTTAATGATTTCATTTCAAGTCCTGTTGCACCGATTGTATTTTTTGCGGTATTTATAGCGTTAACAGCGGTTGTAGTAATGCTGGGTGTACAAAAGGGTATTGAAAAAGTCAGCAAAATTCTTATGCCGGTACTCCTGCTGCTTATTATCGGTATCGGAATATATACGCTGACGCTGCCTGGAGCAATTGACGGTCTTATTTATTATGTAAAGCCGGACTTGTCTGAATTTTCAATCAAGACAGTAATTGCGGCAATGGGACAGCTTTTCTATTCAATGTCCCTTGCAATGGGAATCATGATTACATACGGTTCGTATATGAGAAAAACCGACAGTATTGAAACGTCGGTAAGACAGATTGAAATTTTTGATACTATAGTAGCTTTTCTTTCAGGACTGATTATAGTACCGTCAGTGTTTGTATTTTCAGGCGGTAACAAGGACGCTTTAAATGCCGGACCAAAGCTTATGTTTGTAACGCTGCCGAACGTTTTCGAGTCCATGACAGGCGGACAGATAGCCGGTGCAGTATTTTTCCTTCTGGTTGCACTTGCGGCGCTGACATCATCAATTTCACTGATGGAAACGGTAGTTTCGATTATATGCGAACGTTTCGGTTTGAAAAGGCTTACAAGCTGCCTTATTGTAATAGCATTTTCATTTGTTTTAGGACTGCTTTCTGTCTTTGGATATAGTATATGGTCAGATTTTACAATATTTAAGATGCAGATTCTGGACTTCTTTGATTTTGTAAGCAACAATATTATGATGCCGATAGTCGCACTTCTTACCTGTATTCTTATCGGTTTTGTGGTGAAAACCAGATTTGTTGAGAACGAGATAGAACTGAATGAGAAGTTCAGGTCAAAGGGGCTTTATCGTGTGATGATAAAGTATATCTGTCCGGTGTGTATGGTTGTTATTCTGATATCATCTTTGTTTATTTCACTATAAAAATAAAGGGACGCACAGTAAAATATGCGTCCCAATTTTGTTATGTTCGGTATTATTTTAAACAATACCGCCTTTTTTGTAAAAGAATTCGTAGATTGCAATAGCGCAGCCGCTTGAAAATTCCATGTTATTTTCTGTACGGCTTACTCTGATTTTTCTTGCAATGTCCTCACCGCAAGTCTCTGAAACAATTTTCTTGAATCTGTCAAAAACCCATTCATTCATAAAGAAATCGTGAAGAACGATGTAACGTGCAAAGAAAGCAACCGATAAATTGTTGATAAGCATAGCAAGACATTCGAGGAAATCGTCCATAACTGCAAGAACCTTCTTTTCACCCTTTGAGGCAGAAATGGTAATAGTCTTGTAGTTGATGTTTTCCGGATTGCCCTCAGTTGCCTCCCAGAAAACAGGAGTGTCATCTTTGGAAAGTACAGCAGTATATTTTGCGATAACTGCGTCTTTTGTCATTTCAGCCTTGACTGAACCGTCCGGATAACCGCTGAGCTTTGCACCGCCGTTAGGTCTGCAGATTATTCTTTCGATCTGGTTTGTGTGGTTGACATACTCATGCATAACTTCGTTTTCGAGGAGTATGGACATATTTATGTTTTTGCCGAATTTGAGGAAGATGTAATTTCCGAAACGTTCTTCTATATTTTTTTCCTGATTGGAAAGAGCCAGCGCACTGATAGAGTTCATACATATTACAGGAATATTAAGCTTGCTTTCAAAAGTTTCTGTAAGATTAGTAAAATCAAGCTTGCCGTCCTTGAAGTAAACTTTCATTTTGCTGCATAATTCCGGCTGAACGCTGATACCCATGCCGAGAATCTTTGAAGAATCAAGACAGCTGTTCTGGAGCATACGGTTTGTTTCGCTGATGACAAAACCAACGATTTCCTCGTAGCTTGTTTCGTCAGTTGTGTTCATAGAATTTTTGTCAAGAACCTCAGGCATAAGGTTGGAAAGACCGATGCTTACGCCGTTTTCACTGATTGTAACGCCCAGAGCAAATTTGTAGTTCGGATTGATGTCGATAAGAATCTTTCTTCTGCCCTTCTGCAGATTTTCAAGCGAAACCGGTGCCTCTCCTACTTCATAGAGTACGCCTTCTTCAATCATTTCGTTGGTAATTATCGTAACAGCTGCCCTTGTGATTTCAAGTGCGCCTGCAATGTCGACCCTTGAGATAGGTCCGCATTCTTTGATAACTTTCAGAATCTGCATTCTGTTTCTTCTTTTCAAATCGAGTTTGCTTATTCCCTGATATTCCATGTTTTTTTACCTTTCCTTCAAAAATTATATCTTGTAAATATAGACCATAAGCGGCATAGTCAGCGTTGAGAGCAATGTTGTAACAGTAAAAATTTCCGATGCGTAAAGGGAATTTTTACCGTAATTCAGACACTGCATTGTGCAGATAGCCGCTGCCGGAGCAGACATTGCAACCAGTACTGCAAGCTCAGAGGATTCGTTCATAGGAATCAGTCTGAACGCCGCCACTGTCAAGAGAGGTATGACAATAAGCGTGAGTAAAGTCACATAATAAATTCTCGGATTTTTAAGAGCATTTATTAAGTTGGTTCTTGCAATTGTCGCACCGGCTACAATCATAGCCAGCGGAGTGTTCATAGCGCCGATAAAATCAAATGAATCCGCAATTATACCCGGCAGGCGGAGTCTGAATACAAAACAGATCATACCTGCTGCAACGGCAATAATTGAGGGTGAAGTAAAAGCCTTGACAATTGATTTAAAGTTTTTTACTCCCGATATCTGAATAACGCCATGAGTCCATACAAGGAGATTGAATACAGTCACAAACGCAGTAAGATAAAACACCCCCTCGTAACCCATAATTGACTGTACAAGCGGAATTCCCATAAAAGCGCAGTTGGAATAAATGCAGGAGAAACGTTCTATATCTGTTTCTCTGCCCTCTTTCCGTCTGACAACCAGATAGGAAACCGACATGGCTATAATATATGCAATCACAGAAAGAATCAGTGCGCTGATAAAGCCTTTCATCAGTTCTGATTTAAATTCTTTCTGATAAGCTGTAAAAATAACTACGGGATTGACAACGGTCAGGACGAGCTTTGAAAGTTCTTTGGAACCGTTTTCAGATATAATACCTGATTTGTAGCATCCAATTCCCGCAAAAATGAGCAGCAGCATAATAACTGCCTGATTTAGTATTGCTGATGACAAAAATTTTTCACACTCCAAGCCGTATTATCAGACCGGCTGTATAAATTATTACCGGAACAATGTAAACCATAAGGACAACAGCCGCTGACGCAGACCTGCATAGCATTACAGAAACTGTACC
>CAMCMW010000168.1 GCA_945876155.1 uncultured Ruminococcus sp.
GAATCTTGTAAACGAAAATAAAAATGAAAGCATTTCAGCGATGCTTGGTGAATTATCAGAAAAATTCAGATACAGTGACCCTGTAAGCAGCAGTGCAACGGCGCAGTCAGAAACCAAAATTGATATTATGTTCGGAGAACTTGAAGCAGCTGTTAGTTGTGGTGATGAAACAAAATCAAAAGTTATTTGTGAAAAACTAAATGCGGCAATTGACAGCAGAAATAATATTTGCAAATTAAATAAGTAGGAGAATCAGGAAAAATGGCTGTATTCAAATGTAAAATGTGCGGCGGAACGCTTGAAGTAAATGAAGGTGCAACAGTTTGTGAATGTGAATATTGCGGTACAACACAAACTATTTCAAAATCAGATAACGAACAAACCATAAATATGCTTAACAGGGCTACTCATTTCAGACAGCAGTGTGAATTTGACAAAGCCATGGAAATTTACGAAAAGCTCCTGGATTCTGTTAATAATGATTCGGAAATATACTGGCAGATAGTTCTGTGCCGTTACGGTATCGAATATGTTGATGACCCTATTACCGGCAAAAAGATTCCGACTTGCCACAGGGCACAGTATAATTCAATTTTCAATGACACAGATTATCTTGAAGCTGTCAGATACGCTGACGAACAACAAAAAGAAATTTACACAAAAGAAGCAAAGGATATTGATACTATTCAAAAAGGCATTCTTGAAATTTCTGAAAAAGAAGAACCGTTTGATGTATTTATATGCTACAAGGAAAGTGACAATGGGAAACGTACTCCTGACAGTGTTCTTGCTCAGGATCTGTATTATCAGCTGGAACAGGAAGGCTTCAAGGTATTTTTTTCAAAGATTACTCTTGAAGGTAAGCTGGGAACTGCCTATGAACCATACATTTTTGCGGCACTTAACTCTGCAAAGGTAATGGTGGTAGTTGGTACAAAGCCGGAATACTTCAATGCTGTATGGGTAAGAAACGAGTGGAGCAGATTTCTTATGCTCATGCAGAAAGATAAAACCAGAACTATTATCCCCGCTTACAAAAACATGGATCCGTATGATTTGCCGGAAGAGCTCTCATTCTTTCAGGCTCAGGATATGTCAAAGCTAGGATTCATGCAGGATCTGATAAGAGGTATCAGGAAACTTACAAATTCTGAAAAGAAAAAAGAATCCGGTTTTGATGACAGCAAAAGTGATTCCAGGACAATAAAACCTCTTTTGAAAAGGGCGTTTTTGTTCCTTGAGGACGGCGAATGGAGTAATGCAGATGAATATTCGGAAAAAGTCCTTGACCTGGAACCAGAATGCTCAGAAGCGTATCTTGTCAAGTTACTGGTGGACTTGAAGCTTAAATCAAAGTCTGAATTGTCAAGTCAGAAAAAAGCATTCAGCAGCAATACCTATTATAAAAAAGCCATTAAATATGCTGACGGAAAGTTTAAAAAAGAACTTGAAGATTATTCAAAAGAAAGAACCTATTGTGAAGCCTCTGATGAATACAAAAATAAAAATTATACTCATGCCTACAATATCTTTTTAGCCATTCCAGGATATAAGGATTCTGATGAAATGGCAAAAGAATGTATTTATTTAAACGCAGTAAATGAATATAACAGACAAAATTATACTAATGCATCAGATATTTTTAAAACCATTCCAGGATATAAGGATTCCGATGAAATCGTAAAAGAAATTATGTACGCATTTGGCAAGTTCCGTTTTGAGAAAGAATTTTATCTGGACGCCCAAAGAGCGTTCAGTAAAATACAGGAATATAAAGATTCTAAGGAACTGGCTGAACTGTGCCGTGAAAAGGCAGAAACTGCTTCAAAAGACAACACGTTAAATGCAGCAGCAGAGCTTATGAATTACAGCGGAAAATCAGATACTGAAAATGCTCTGGAAAAGCTTAACTCGATTAAGGGCTGGAAAAACGCTGACGAACTTATAAAAGAATGTGAAAAAAGATTAGCTGAAATCGAACTGAATGAAAAGAAAAACCAGCAAAAAGCCAGAATCAAAAAAAGAATTATAATTGCTTCAGTTATAACCGGCTGCGTTATTATTACCGCAGGTATCATTTATTATGTTGCCACAATTCCAGCAAGAAAATATGATGATGCCAT
Organism: uncultured Ruminococcus sp.; assembly: GCA_945876155.1. Classification (GTDB taxonomy): domain Bacteria; phylum Bacillota; class Clostridia; order Oscillospirales; family Ruminococcaceae; genus Porcipelethomonas. Next base: position 2,124 of record CAMCMW010000168.1, read on the forward strand.
GACAAGATGGAAAAATGGCGAATATAATTATGCCTGCAATATACTTGCAGAAATTCCGGATTATAAGGATTCAGCAAAAGCAATGAAACTTCTTTCAGTTCAGGGTGAACAAGTCACAGATTATGACGAAAAAGTAAAAATACTTGAAGAACTGGGAGATTACAGAAACGCCAAAAATCTGCTTTTTGAGCTGAAATATGATAAGGTGGCTGAACTTGTAAATTCAGAAAATTATGCAGAGGCATTTGAATTATTTAACACTCTTGAAGATCAGAGTGATCCGTCCGGATATATAGACAAAATGTATCAGACTGCTGTTGACTATGAAAATGACCGCAAATTTTCTCAGGCAGCAGAAATATTCGTTATTCTTGACAAGTATGAAGACTCAGCTGAACACGTTGACAAAATATATGAGCAGGCATGTACTTATATGAAAGACAAAAAAAATAATTATGCGGCAGCTGTATTCATGGCGCTTGGCGACTACAAGGACAGCAAGGATAATGTAGATAAGCTTTATGAAATGTCAATCAAATATATTGAAGATGAAAAGTATACTGAGGCTATCCCTATACTAAAAAATCTTGTTGGCTATAAGGAAGCCAAAGACAAGCTTGACGAAATTCACAAAAAAGCGTCTGAACTTATGAAAGATAAAAAATATGACGATGCTGCAAAAATATATGAAAAGCTTGGAAATATATATGATGACTGCAAAGACAACATTGCAAAAATTGAAGATCTCAAGCTCCAGGACAAATATTATAAGGCTGTAAAGCTTGCTGATGACGGAGATTATGACGAAGCAATAAAATTGTTTGAAGAACTTGGCAATTACAGCAATTCAAAAGCTAAAATTAAGGAAATGGAAAATAAGCAAAAACAAGAAAAATATGATAATGCAGTACAACTCATGGAACAAAGTGATTATGACAGTGCATTAAATGTTTTTGAATCTCTTGGAGATTATAAGGATTCAAAAAGTAAAATTGCAGAAATTGAAAATTTGAAAAAGCAATCCGATTACAATCACGCTTTAGAACTCATGAATCAAGGGGATTATGAAGGAGCAAAAGAAGCTTTTGAAGCACTGGGTGATTATAAGGACTCTTTATCGAAAATACAAGAAATCGAAGATATAATAGAAAGTATTATGTTCGACTTTTCGGGTGAATGGAAACAGGTTGGCGGTACATATTCTATGACATTAACTGAAGACGGCGACAATTATAAAGCTTACATAGAATACGAAGATAGCGACGGCCATTATAATAGTATTAGATTTACTGCAAAACCTATCGGCAACCATTCTTATAGTTATAATTTCGGATTTTATGAAAAGCGTTTTTCAAAAACGGACATTAGCTCTTATATGAATTTACCAGTAATGGGCGATCTTACATATTTCAATGGTTACCTTTTATGGAATTGCTATTATGATGATGGTGACGTTTTTGAAAATAATATTAATATTCAATTTGAAAGAAACTAAAATAGTGATTTGTCAGAATTGCTGGTAAGAATACAACAGCTGCATAAAAGAAAATGTTACTTATTGTAGTTCAACAAGTTAGTATTCAAATTGATACGTTTATATTTCAGGTGAATATTTATATTGGGTAGATTCAGTACAAAATTTCAGCAATATAGAATTTGTTAAACAGTAAAGTGTGCTTTGTACCTAAAAAATATAATTAAAGACAGGAGTTAAAAATTATGAGCGTAATTACAGAACAAATTGATGAGATTATCAGCAAAAGAAAAAGCCAGACTGGCCAAATCGACGAGGCAATAAGCAAGCTTGAAAAGGCTGATAGCTGCATTTCTAAAATCAGAGAGATTCAGTCAGACCTGTCCTCTGAAAACAGTAACTACAAGACCTTGTTTCAAAGCACAGAATTAGAAAGCAAAATTGCTGATATTTCTTTAAAGGAATATTATGAAACCTCGGAAAAATACATGAAGGAGCTAAAAAGGCTCAAATCAAGATTTGAACGTGATGAACTTCACATAAGCATTGTAGGCAGAATGAGGCAGGGCAAAAGTGCGCTTATTCAGACTATTACCGGATTAAAGGAAAATGTTATTCCATCATCTAACGGAACAGCCTGTACTGGTGCAAAATCTCTTATCACCAATGAAAACACAGATAAAGTGTTTGCTGACATTACATTTTACAATGAACGTGAAATGGTAGACAAAATAAATAATTATCTGAAAAATATTTCACATAATGATGATTACTTTATAAACTCATTTTCCGACGTATCAAGAATTTCATTCGACAAATTGAAATCTCTACCGGATTTATTTGCACAGCAAAATGATTACATTGACAAGCTTGAAACCTATAAAGAACACGCAGATGATATTGCCTTAAATCTGGGAAAAGGCAATATAAGAGTTGGTGAAAACGACATTGAAAAATATGTTGCTCAATACAGTCACGAAGATAAAGAAAAGAGGTATTATAACTTTCTGAGCGTCAAGACTGCTGACATTCATTGCTTTTTCCCCTATAAAGATGTAGGTAAAATAAAGTTACTGGATACCATAGGTCTTGAGGACACTATGCTGGGTGTTGAAGATGATATGCTTAAGACTGTCGAAAATGACAGTGATGCTATTATTTATCTGCGTATGCCACAAAGCACCGGAGCAGATGTTGATTCTCAGGACAAAAAATTCATAAGTAAAATTTCTGAAACTGTTTCTGCTGAATATTCAAAGGAAATGGTTTTCTGGATAGTAAATGAAAATGGCAGCAATAAAGAAATATGCGATGCATACTGTAACAAAATCAAAGCTGAAGATGCAAAAATTT
>CAMCMW010000169.1 GCA_945876155.1 uncultured Ruminococcus sp.
GCTTACTCCCAGGAGTTATGACCAGAAAATCATGTATAACGGGCAGAGTATAAATGTAAGAAAGATTGACGAAAACACGTATGAAGATCCGGAAGGAAATGTTTATACGATTGATGATTAATAAGGTGTACAGGTAACAGCACATTACAAAATGAAAGTGGCTAAAAAATGGCTGGACTTAAAAATGGTACAAAAATCAACACTGTCATAACAGGACAGGAAGTAGAAATTCTTGATTTGCTCGGCGAAGGCGGACAGGGGTTTGTGTATAAGGTGAACTGCGACGGTCAGGTCAAGGCGTTGAAATGGTACAAGCCTGATGCAGTAAAAAATCTTGATTGGTTTGAAAAGAACCTTACAAGAAATATTCAGAAGGGCAAGCCGGACGATTCATTTCTCTGGCCTGAGGATATTACTGAATGGAAAAACGGAACGTTTGGCTACATAATGGATATCAGACCTAAGGAATACGTGGATTTTGACAGAATTCTTTTGTGCAGAGCCAGTTTCAGCAGTGTAAATGCAGAAATAACAGCTGCAATCAATATTGTAAACTCTTTCCGTTCGCTGCACGGCAACGGGTATAATTATCAGGATCTGAATAACGGAAACTTTTTCATCAATCCGCAAAACGGTGATATTCTGATATGTGACAATGATAATGTTTCCGAAGAGGGTACAAATTCAGGTATTGCCGGAAAGCTTGGATATATGGCGCCGGAAATCGTATGCGGTAAAAAAGCACCTGATAAAATGACAGACCGTTTTTCACTGGCGGTTATCCTGTTTCTTCTTATGATGCGTGTGCATCCTCTGGAGGGTGAAAGGGTTGTTTCCAAACCGGCATTCACAGAGCAGCTCCAGCAGATATATTTTGGTGAAGACCCGATTTTTATACTTGACAAGAATGATAATTCAAACAGACCGGTAAAGGGCGTTCATAATAATCTTTTTATCCGCTGGCCTTTATATCCGTCATATATTCATGATTTGTTTTATCGAGCGTTTGACAAGGACGCTATGCAGGGTAAAAAGGGCGTTCCGATTGAAAAGGAATGGTATCGTGTACTGGTACAGCTGAGAACTGACCTTATCAAGTGTCCCAACTGCAATAATGAAACATTTGCACCAGCAGATGGAAAAGGCACTTGTATGTGCTGCAGGAAACCTTATCAGATTGGTATGTATATCCGTACCGGTAAGTATAAGATACCTGTTATCAAGGATCAGAGGCTTATGCACACCCACGTATTTGATTCTGATGAGCATAACAAAGCTTTGGGTCAGGTATTATATAAGTCTGATGTGAATAAGTTCGGACTCGGAAATTTATCTGATGAAAAGTGGATTTGCACACTCGGAAAATACCAGAAGGAAATACCGAAACATGGTGTTATACCTCTCCGGCCTGGTCTTGAAATAGCAATCGGTTGTGAGAAAATCACGATTATCTGATATCAGAAGAGTGTGAGTTGAGGTATGACGCAAAAAAACAATTAAAGGAGTAGTTAAAAATGGTAATCACAGAAAATTTTGATGAAGGATTCAATAGTCCGTTCGCAACAGTTGAGTCGATACCCCGAAAAGTATTGCCGATGTTTTTCCTGATTGATACATCAGGAAGTATGGCTGGGGAGAAAATCGGAAGTCTTAATACGGCAATGGAAGAAGTTTTGCTGGAACTCAGGGATATGTCAAGCATTGATGCTGATATAAAAGTGGCAGTACTTGAGTTTTCAAGCGGCTGTAAATGGCAGACTGCAAGTCTTGTAAGTGTTGATTCCTATGGTGCATGGGAAACGCTTAAAGCAGGCGGTGTTACAGATATGGGAGCAGCGTGTCTGGAGCTGGATAAGAAACTTTCACGTAACGGAGGTTTTATGACTTCGGCTTCAGGTTCATACGCACCGATTATCTTTATTATGTCTGACGGTGTACCGGTTGATGATTTTAATAAAGGTTTAGCTCAGCTGCAGAAGAATAACTGGTTTAAGGCTGCGATGAAAATTGCTCTTGCAATCGGAGAGGATGCCGATGAAGAAGTGCTTACAAAATTTACAGGCAATCGTGAACTTGTTGCAACTGTAAACACGAAAGAACAGCTTACCAAAATGATTAAAACACTGAGTATTACTTCTGCACAGATTGGCAGTAAGTCAAGAGGTATAGGAGCTGGCGGCGAAAAGGCTGATCCCGGAAAGTTATCTCCTGAACAGGGAAGTGAAATATTGAAAGGTGTTATCAAGGGTGAAGGCGGAAACAGCAATCAGCCTGAGACTCCTGAAACACCTGCTCCTGATTCTGAACCTCAGCCAATAATTTATCCTGATCCGGTATCGGGTTCGGACTTCCCAGGCTTTGATGATGAACCGGAACCTCCTAAGCCTGCTGATCCGGATGATCCTTTTGGAAATTGGTGATCGGAATGAATTTGGCAAATGTATTTCATGTGTTCGCAAGAGGATATTCTCATATCAAGGATAATACCGTTTGTCAGGACGCTTCATGGTCAGACCAGAATGAAAAGCGCAGTATTATCATTGTTGCGGACGGTCATGGAAATAAACGTTATTGCAGAAGTGATAAGGGTTCACAGCTTGCAGTAAACTGTGCAGCACAGGTAATTGATGAGTTTCTTGAAGAAAATACAGAAAAAAGCTTGTTTGAGACTGAAAAGCAGTGTAATGACACACTTACAAAACTTTGTAACTGTATCATAGCCAAATGGCATGCAGCTGTAAAAAAAGAAACAGATGAAAATCCGTTTACGGAAGAAGAACTTAAAGAAGTTCCGGAGACGTATGCAGAGGAATATCTTAACGGAGACCGGATTGAAAAAGCTTACGGCACAACGCTTATTGCGGTTTTTGCATTTGATGAACGATGCTTTGGTATTCATATCGGTGACGGAAAGTGTGTTGCTGTTTATGATGACGGAAGTATAGATGAACCGATACCATGGGACGAAAACTGTGCTTTTAACGTAACGACATCAATTTGTGACGAGGAAGCGTCAAAGGAATTCCGGTTTGCAGAAATTCACAATCCTGCTGCTGTTTTTATCGGTACAGACGGTATTGATGATTCATACGGCACAAGTCTTTATAGCTTTTATCTAAATGTGATAAATATGATGCAGACACGAGGCTATGAAGATACGATTGGTTATCTTCGGGAATATATGAGTAAACTTTCTGAAAACGGCAGCCATGATGATGTTTCACTTGCAGGGATAGTTGATACAGATAAGCTGGAAGATATCAGAGAAACTGTTGCTTTGAGAATAAAGCAGTATGCTATTGAAAATGAATTAAGCAAAGCTGAAAGTAAAGTACAGGATCTGAATTTTGCTGTTGCGAAAAGTGAGAGGATTCTTAGAAATCTTGAGGAAGAAACTTCAGAAAATGCTGATAATTCTGAAAAAATACAGACCATGCAGGAACAGTATGAAAAGCTTTCAGCCGAACTGGAAGAGCATCAAGATAAAATCAGAAAGTTAAAATACGAACTGGAACATCTGACTGATGAAGAATCCGATAATACTGAGCAGATAACAGAAACATGGGAGGATACAGATGGAAGCACAGGTATTGATAGCAAAATGCCGCAACAGCAAGAAGACTTTTGGCATACGTGTTGAACGTCGTGATGAAGGCTGGTGTCTGACATGGGCATTTAAAATTGATGAGAAAATGGCATCACGTGAAGGCTTTGAAAAAACAAAAATTTCGGGCAACTTTTACATGGATGAAGAATTCCCCGGTTGTCCGTACTGCGGAGCAATGGATTTTATTCAATGCGGCTGCAAAAAGCTTACCTGTTATGATGAGGGAATAGCAGAATGTGGATGGTGCGGAAATAAATCCAAACCAGTTGCCGGTGAACAATTTGAATTTACAAGCGGTGACTATTAAATTGTTTTCTCCCCGTCTCTGATGGGGAGAAAAATATACTGATTATAAAAGGGGTAAAAATATGAAGTGTAAGCATTGCGGAAAGGTATGGAGTATTGCACAGTCTGGTTCGCTCCCGTGTGAATGTCCTTTTTGTGGGAAAAATCTTGATATAATTATAAAAAATCCGGGTTCAGATGCAAGTGTTTCAGATGTTATAAAAATGCTTTCTGAAGTATATGGTGCGGATATCATTATGAACAGGCGTCTGTTTCTGGCGCTTTTCGGAGACCTGGCACCGCATCTGAAAAAAGAACGTAAAATCTTTTCAACTGCTATGACTCCTGATGTAATGAAACTTTTTGAAAGCTGCTCAGAAGATGAACAGAAAAAGAGAACAGGCAGAATACAATCAATTCTTGATGTATTGTCAGATGATGCGGTACAGTTGTTTATAAGCAGCATGGGAGCAGTTGTGGGCTGGACAGTGACAGCGGAGAATAAAAAAGCAGATAATCACCCCCAAAAAGCTGAAACACCGAATGTCAGTCCTCCGCTTACAACAGAACAAAAGGCACTCAAAGGCGATATAGCAGCTATTCATCAGATGATCAATGAGAGTAAGGATATAAATGATACAATTAAATGGGCACAGCTCGGTGTATCATACAAGTGTGAAAAATGTGCATTTGTCCTCGGCAAAGCTTATATGAGAAGCCCTGATCATTACCTTGACGGTATTATGCACCTGGAAAATTCTGCTAATGCCGGATATATACCTGCTGCAGCATTTTTAGGTAAGAAATTGCTTGAACTGAATATAATTGAGGATTCAAAAAAATGGCTGACAGTGGCATCTGAAGCCGGCGACACAAATTCAATGTTTTTACTTGCCAATGTATATTATAAGGAAAATAATCAGCAGAAGTGTTTGTACTGGTCTAAAAAATCAGCTGAAAACGGAGAAACAGACGGATATCTGTTATATGCAATGGTTGTATCCGGAAATAATACACGTAAAGGTGCAGAAGAGGGTCTGGCGTATTACAG
>CAMCMW010000170.1 GCA_945876155.1 uncultured Ruminococcus sp.
GGCGAACTGCTGGTAAAAAGCCCGTCTGTAATGTCGGGATACTACAAAGACCCTGAGGCAACTGCTGAGGCTCTTACCCCCGACGGCTGGCTGCGTACCGGTGACCTGGGCTACGTAGAAAACAACCGCATTTACATTACCGGAAGAAAGAAGAATCTTATCATTCTTTCAAACGGTGAAAACGTATCCCCGGAAGAACTCGAAAACAAGTTTGTATCTGCGGATATCGTTGCAGACGTTCTGGTTTACGCTGAGGACGGTACTATCACTGCTGAAGTACTCCCCGACCCTCAGTACTGCAAGGACATGACAGCGGAAGAAGTTTCCAAAGCCATAACAGAGCTTATCGGAAATATCAACAAGACTGTTGCATCGTCTAAAATGATTCGCCGTATCCGTCTGAGAAACGTTGAATTTGAAAAGACAACGTCCAAGAAAATCAAGCGTACCCAGAGTATTAAGGGTGACATAATATAAGAGAGGAAATATATTTATGACTTTTGAAGAAATGTTTGCCAAAGCCAAAGAGCTTATAATGAAAAACGACGTTAGCGCAATCCCGGGGCACCTTGCTGTACAGATAAACATTACCGGTGAGGGTTCAGGCGTATTTTACATTGAGCTTCTGGAAGGAAAGCTTTATGTTGAGCCTTATGAGTATTACGACCGTGACTGCATTTTTATTCTTTCTGCAAAGAACTTTTTCAAGCTTGCTGACGGTTCACTCAATCCTGTGGCTGCTTTTACACTCGGAAAGCTGAAGGTTGAGGGCAGCATTGAAAAGGCTCTTGAATTTCAGAATATCGTTAATCAGTTATAATATTATTCCCCGGATATCGTTTCCGGGGATTTTTATTAATTCCAAATATAACATACATATTTTACCCTGATAACAAAAATCAGGGTAATTTTTTTTGCTACAAAAATGTAGAAAAATAATATCGGATATGTGATAAAATCTGATTATAGAAAAAATTGCTTCGGCAGAATGGAGATTAATATGGAGTATAAATTATTATTATGGTCAATAAGAGAAAACATCGGAAACAAAAGCTATTACGCCAACGGGAATGTATATAACAATCCAAAATTCAATGAGGGGAAAAACATCAACACTTCGGTCATAACAGACGCTGAATACCAAGACGACAACCTGGTAATCCACACCCTGAATTCTGTCTATCGCCTCCCCCTAGATTCCTTTGACGGATATGACATCTCTGTCGTGGAAAGAATGACAGACTCTTTTAAGAAAAGCAAAAAAATAGCCCGCCCTGCAGCGGAAAAACTGCTTTCGGCAGGCGAATGTCTGATATGCTCTTTCAATGTAATGTATTATTCAAAAAAAGGCATAGTCGAATTGAAAAAAACAAAAAAATCACATAATGATTTTGAATATGAATACCCTGATGAAAAATTCAGAGTGCATTTTGTAAAAAACTGCATGACCGGCAGCATAGACATATCATATATCTCGTGCAGTGATGATTCAGCCGACAAATATGTGTACGTCATTTCAGCCGAAAATTCAACAATTTCCAAGTACAGTTACAGTGATTTCAAGTCTGATAACTGCTGGGGCGATGATGACCGCTGGGTCGAAGATGACGGATGGAGTATAGAAGATATTTTTGGTCCTGATGACCAGTTCAGTCAGAATACGTTCTGATAAGGTGTTGAGCAGCAGCTTTCATCTCATTCCTCAGACTCTTCGGACTTACTATCTCGCACCTGTCCCCGTATTCCAGCGCCCACATCTTCACCCCTATATGAGATGAATTGTTCAGAGTAATGATAACATCGTCGCTGTCCTTACAAGGCGTAATCATAATATCAAACCCGAAAGTGTCCAGAGCATTATTTATAAGCGATTTGCTGCACTTTATCTTAATAACGTTTTCAGGTTTACTGTCTGTGTACATAACAGGATTCTTGCTTTTGTATATGTCAGGTGAAAAATTCTCCGGTATTTTCGCAGTTTCATCAAGGCATCTTACATTTATCATTCTGTCTATTCTGTAATTGATGTAAATATAATCGTCACTGCCTGTCTGATTATGTTTTTTTAAAGCGGTGACAAGATAGTAAAACCCGTTTGCCCACATTATTTTTACAGGATTTACAGTTCTTACATCTGAACCGTTTCTGAGCTTTCTGATTTTCAGATTTTTGTTTTCATCGTATTCACAGTACTGAAAGGATATTTTATTGACTTCCTTTATCTGTATTTTGTCATACTCGGCTCTGGTCATTTTTTTCTGATTGCTAGTCAGTTTCTGATTTCCGGTATCCTCTTTTATAGTACGGAATGCCTTTGTTATTTCTTCAAGATTCTGGTAATATGTACCCGGATATTTTCTTGCACTGACTCTCTTGGGGTCAAATTCCTTTCTGTTATAGCCAGGGGTGAGCATATTAAGCTGATGAATTATCTCTCTGGTCGTTCCGGTCTCAGCATAGGGGAATACCTCCAGAGCGTCCCTGAGCAGATTTATACTGGGTTCATCAAGAAGTCTTTGCACATAGAATACTTTTTCATCACTTTTTATTTTCAGTTTTCCGTCAACTACCGCTTTCTCGTACGGCACAGATGAACATATCCTGATACCGCAGTACTTCTTTTTATTCAGATTCTCTGCAAGCAGTCTTCTTATCTGTACCTTAGTCGACTTGCCCAGTTTATCGTAATCTGCTGAATAGACCGGTGAACTGACAAACATTTCATAAAATTCCTGCTCAAGCGATTCGTCGAGATCTTTCAGTTCTTTCATGTACTCTTTGGCAAAATATATTTTTGCAAGAAAGTATTCAAACATTTCATTTACAGATACCTTATGTACCTCAGATGAAAAATCTATAAGATAATCAATAAGCATTTCACAAGTAACTGTATTTTTATTATCCTTTGCCATTTTTACTGCTCCCCTCTCATAACCCTTTTTCTTTATTATATCAGCTGAAAATGCCAAAGTCAATACAGGCAGAAATCTGTCAGAAAAAATCAGAAAAATACAAATTTGTAGAAAATCAGAATTTAAAATGCTTTATAATAGCATCATAAGGAAAAACTACTGCTGAAAGGAAGTAAAGCTATGCACAATATGAATTACAATTTTGCAAGAAAATTTGAAAAAGACCTCCGACTTTGCCCGGGTGAATTTGACAATGACCGGATAATAAAATGTATGAGAGAAAGAGTGCGTTTCAATTCAGCACTCAATCTGATAACCGGACTCGAAAACAATGTGAACGAATCAGTTTTTTCAGACGGTTTCACCCATCACTATTTCATTCACTGCTGTTCCCTTAACGACGGTCTTATGGCGGCAACTGCAATATGCAACATGATTTATAAAAAATACACTTACGAAATCGGTGATTATCTGGTTAAAAGAAACGGTATTGACTCTGCGATTGAATATCCTTCGGAGGCGGTATCAGAAATGATTATACCTATTCTTGCAGGTAAAAAACAGTCTGACTGTGACACAAACGAAGACCTGAATCCTTCCGTTTTCCTGTATCACGAAACAAATCCGGACACAATTTTCAAATTTGATCCGGAGGGAATAAGAGTGTGCTTTATTATCTGCGTTGCGGGTATGATTGGCAGATATCCAGAGCCAAAACAGGTTTCTTCCAATCCATACCAGGCAGCAGTAACATTTGGCTATTCATACATAGGTATTCCTGCTGATACGGAAAACGAAATAAGATACTACATAAGAGAAACCATTGAAAACAAAGGCTTTGACGCATCGGGAGTCAAAAGAAAAATCAGGGAGCTTTCAGAACTTCCGGATATCAAAGACGAATGTTCGGCAGTTTCTGCCGCAAATCATATTATAAACAACCATATCCGTGAATCTCCCTTCTCAGAAAAAATCACTTCAAAAGATTTTCATGATTTTCTGCCTCCCACTCCACGGCAGAAACCACAATCCGTAAATACCGTTAAAACTGTTAAGACAGGTATGGTCGGTCTTGAAAAGGAACTGGAAACCATAAACAGTGCCATCAATGCACTGGTACTTGACATCGAGCGAAAACGTGCGGGAATTGTAAATCAAACGTCAGGGTGCAATATGGTTTTTACCGGACAGCCCGGTACCGCAAAGACAACTATTGCAAGAAAATTTGCTGAAATACTCAGCAGCCGTAATATTATTCCCCAGACCGGCAGTTTCCGGGAATGCAGAAAATCTGATATTATCGGCAAGTATATAGGTCACACAGCAGATATGGTAGACAGCTTATTTCTTGATATGCACCAAAACGGCGGCGGGGTAATATTCTTTGATGAGATATATACCCTGTCCGAAGATGACAGCACCTGCTTTGACAAAGAGGCTGTCAACTGCATCACTCAGAATATGGAAAATTTCCGTTCGACAGTTTTCTGTATTTTTGCCGGATACGAACACAAAATGACTGACTTTATGAGATCCAATCCCGGATTAAGCTCAAGAATCTCCACTGTAATCAGGTTTTCCCCCTACGACAACACCACTCTTCACAGTATTTTTAACAGCATTATTGCGGAAAATAATTTCACCGTAAATGGTGAGTATGAGGATTCACTGGACGATTTTTTCACAAAGCTGCGAAAGATCCGTGGAGACAGTTTCGGCAACGGCAGAGAAGCAAGAAATCTTTTTGAAAATGCAAAGAGAATTATGGCTGACAGGGTAATTGCTGAAAATAACTTCAGCAAAGAAGGTCTTACATCAATTAATGCAGATGAAATAATAGCCGCTGAACGTGAAATTCTTGATTCAGCAATCAATGTCAGCGGTTCAGGATTATCCGTTATAGGATTCTGAAACCCACAAACAAGAAAAGGAAGGTATTTTTTATGGCTTTATCAGCAATTCCAAATACAGCAGAAAAAAACAAAAAGGAACTCACAGCTCTCAGCAAATGT
>CAMCMW010000171.1 GCA_945876155.1 uncultured Ruminococcus sp.
AAATCTGATTATGCCATAAGTGCGGCAAGTCTTGTGTTGATTTCCTCAAGGAATGTCTTTGAGTCAACCTTTTTCTTGTTTTCAAGCTTTGAAAGCAGGTAGAGGTCACCAGTCATAACGCCCTCTTCAATTGTCTGGATAGTAGCCTTTTCAAGCTTGTCAGCAAAGTCCATAAGCTCCTTGTTACCGTCCAGCTCCCCTCTTTTTCTCAGCGCACCGCTCCATGCGAAAATAGTAGCAACTGAGTTTGTGGAGGTTTCCTCGCCCTTTAAGTACTTGTAATAATGGCGCTGTACTGTTCCGTGTGCTGCCTCATATTCGTAAACGCCGTCCGGTGAAACCAGAACAGAAGTCATCATAGCAAGGCTTCCGAAAGCTGTTGAAACCATGTCTGACATAACATCGCCGTCATAGTTCTTGCAAGCCCAGATGTAGCCGCCGTTTGAACGGATAACTCTTGCAACAGCGTCGTCGATAAGAGTATAGAAATACTCAATACCTGCTGCCTCGAACTTTTCCTTGTACTCTGCATCGTAGATTTCCTGGAAAATGTCCTTGAATCTGTGGTCGTACTTCTTGGAGATTGTGTCCTTTGTAGCAAACCAGAGGTCCTGCTTTGTGTCAAGGGCGAAGTTAAAGCATGATCTTGCAAAGCCCTCGATACTCTTGTCGATGTTGTGCAGACCCTGGATAATGCCGTCGCCCTCAAATTCGTGGATAGTCTGTCTTGTTTCGTTGCCGTTCTTGTCTGTGAAAACAAGCTCAGCCTTTCCGCCGCCCTTTACCTGCATTTCAGTGTTCTTGTAAACGTCGCCGTATGCGTGACGGGCAATTGTGATAGGACTTGTCCATGTAGGAATGTAAGGTGTGATACCCTTAACAAGGATAGGTGTTCTGAAAACAGTACCGTCAAGAATTGCTCTGATAGTTCCGTTAGGGGACTTCCACATTTCTGTCAGGTTGTATTCAGGCATTCTTGCAGCGTTAGGTGTGATTGTTGCACACTTTACTGCAACGCCGTATTTCTTTGTAGCCTCTGCGCTGTCGAAAGTAACCTGATCCTTGGTCTTTTCTCTGTATTCAAGACCCAGGTCGTAGTACTCTGTGTTGAGGTCGATGTAAGGTTCAAGCAGAATTTCCTTAATCCACTTCCACAGGATTCTTGTCATCTCGTCGCCGTCCATTTCGACCAGCGGTGTTTTCATCTGAATTTTTGCCATTGTTTTTCCTCCCTGTTAAAAATCTTCTATTGAATGTCCGTTAGCTTTCGCTATGGACGATATTTTTTCACATACGTCAGCGGGAACTATGATAAGCTCGTAGCTGTCGCTGTCAATGTCAACTGCGCATACAAATGCTTTGCCGTTTAAAGCAAGGTTTATCTCCTCGCCCCACTCCTCCGGAGTTTTTGTTTCATCAAGGGTCAGTCCGGAAACAGTGCTTTCAATAAGGCTGTAATTGTTTATCTGGCTTAACGCCCACAGGAAATCTTCAAGCTCACATTTATAGTCAACAGAAATCAGATATCCGCCTTCCTCAAGTTCGTCAACCATACCTGACCAATATTCAAAATCCCTGTCTTCTTCGCATTCCTTCTGAGTATATATCAGAAAATCATTCAGCCTCTTCATAAATCCGCTGTCATTTCCTGTTATAAGTCCAGCGATTTCAGAAACATACGAAAAGTCCTGTATTCCGCTGTCTGCCTGTCTGCTTTTATCTTTTCCCGATTTAAAAATTTTACTGAATAAGCCCATTTTAAGCCTCACTTAAAAACAACATATTTCAAAACCGCAAGCACTAAAAGGTGTGCCGGATAGAAAATATAGAAAAACCACTTATACGCCTTCCCGCCCTTTTTAACGCCGTTATACTTCATAAGCAGCGGTACTGCAAGGAAAACTCCCAGCTGAAAAAGGTCATTATACCAGCTGGCATTTGACGCATTCACAATAATGTCCAGCACAATCATAACTGCACTGACAATACTGAAATACTTCATCTGTTCCTTACGGTTATACCGGAAAGAATATAAAACCTGTATCCATATAACAGCAGTTGCGCCCCAGTCGCCAATCATAGCCACAAGGCAGATTATGAGCAGCATCATGTTTTTTACCGCAATTTCATATTTCGGACTGTCCCTGACAATCAGTGCCACAAGTCCGAGAAAAAGCGGAAACATAATGCTTGTCTGGTGAATTACCGGAAATCCGCCCGATTCAAAGTAAATATACGGTATATGGGAAATCAGCGCAAACAGTCCAAGCCGTTTTGCGTATTTAATGGGGTCACGGGTGTGTGCGTACCCCTCCGCCACCATGAAACACATTATCGGTGCAGTAAGCCTGCCGATAACGTGCATGGTCTGTCCGGCAATACTGCCGAATGGTACAAACGCCCAGGCAATGTGGTCAATGACCATTGCAATAATCGCAATAAGCTTTAAAAGGTCGGCTGTTATACCGCTCTTGCGCTTTGGCTGAATGGTGTATTTCCTCATGGGACGGTCGGGGCGGTTTGATATGTCAATTGCCATTATTTCATGGATTCTCTTGTATAGTCAAGCAGACCGCCTGCAAGAATGATATCCTTTGTACGTCCGCTGAGTTCGCAGAGTACCTTGATTTCCTTGCCTGTTGTCTTGTTTACTACTGTAAGCTCAGACTTGCCAGCTTCAATCTCTGCTCTTACGTTGTCCAGTACAAGCTCATCGCCCTGTGAGATTGAGTCATAGTCAGCCTCGTTTACAAATGTAAGCGGCAGAATACCTGCATTGATGAGGTTTGCTCTGTGGATTCTTGCGAATGACTTAACCAGTACAGCCTTTATACCCAGATAAAGAGGTGCAAGTGCTGCGTGTTCTCTTGAAGAACCCTGACCGTAGTTTGAACCGCCTACGATAATGCTCTTGCCCATTTCCTTTGCTCTTGCCGGGAACTGCTCGTCGCAGATTGTAAAGCAGTGCTGTGAAATAGCCGGAATGTTTGAACGAAGAGGAAGAATCTTTGCACCGGCTGGCATGATGTGGTCAGTTGTGATGTTGTCGCCGACTTTCAGTGAAACGCCTGCGTCGATTGATGCGTCAAGAGGAGATGTTTCGGGGAATGGCTTGATGTTTGGTCCTCTGAGTATCTCAACGCTGTCCATATCAGCTTCTGCAACCGGAGGTACTACCATATTATCGTTAATCTTGAATACCTCAGGCAGTTTGAATTCAGGCATATCACCTAATTCTCTCGGGTCTGTGAACACGCCTGCGATTGCTGACGCTGCTGCAACCTCCGGAGAAACAAGGTAAATCTGACCGTCCTTTGTGCCGGAACGTCCCTCGAAGTTTCTGTTGAAGGTTCTCAGAGAGATACCCTTTGAGTTAGGTGACTGTCCCATACCGATACATGGTCCGCAGGCACTTTCAAGGATTCTTGCGCCGGCGTCAATCATGATGGAAAGTGCGCCGTTTTCAGCCAGCATATTGAGAACCTGCTTTGAACCCGGAGCGATTGAGAGTGAAACGTCCGGATGAACAGTCTTACCCTTTAAGATGTGAGCAACTTTCAGCATATCCATAAGAGAGGAGTTTGTACATGAACCGATACAAACCTGGTCGATTTTGATTTTGCCTATTTCCTTTACGGACTTTACATTGTCCGGAGAATGAGGACAGGCAGCCAGCGGTTCAAGCTCACTTAAATCAATAACAACTTCCTCGTCGTAAACTGCGTCAGCGTCTGCGGAAAGTTCTGTCCATACATCTTCTCTCTGCTGTGCCTTTAAGAATTCCCTTGTGATTTCGTCAGACGGGAAAATAGAAGTTGTAGCGCCAAGCTCTGCGCCCATGTTTGTGATAGTTGCTCTTTCAGGAACAGAGAGTGTCTTTACGCCCTCGCCGCAGTACTCGATAACCTTGCCTACGCCGCCCTTTACAGAAAGTCTTTTCAGTACTTCAAGGATAACGTCCTTTGCGGCAACCCATGGTGAAAGCTTGCCTTTAAGCTCAACCTTTACAACCTTCGGACAGGTTATGTAGTAAGCGCCGCCGCCCATAGCCACGGCAACGTCAAGACCGCCTGCACCGATTGCAATCATACCGATTCCTCCGCCTGTCGGTGTGTGGCTGTCGGAGCCGATAAGGGTTTTTCCCGGAATACCGAAACGTTCAAGGTGTACCTGGTGGCAGATACCGTTACCCGGACGTGAGAAGTAAATTCCGTGTTTTTTTGCAACACTGCCTATAAAGCGGTGGTCATCGGCATTTTCAAAGCCGTTCTGGAGAGTGTTGTGGTCGATGTATGCCACACTTCTTTCCGTTTTAACTCTCGGAACTCCCATTGCCTCAAATTCAAGGTATGCCATTGTTCCGGTTGCGTCCTGTGTAAGAGTCTGGTCGATTCTGATACCGATTTCCTGTCCCTTTACCATTTCGCCGTCAACAAGATGTGCCTTTAAGATTTTTTCAGTTAATGTTAAACCCATTGCAATCAGTCCTTTCATGTTTTTCACTTTTATTTTACATCAAAAGCATACCGTTTGTCAAGAATTTCACAAATAATAGTATAAATTGTATTTTTTCTTTGTTTTTTTATGCTCCTGATTTGTTTTTCTGAATTTTGAAAAGCAATTGTATGTAGGGGACGGCGCCCTCGACGTCCCGGATTTTCAATGTTACTGAACTGGTTACACACGGGACGTCGTAGGCGCCGTCCCCTACAGAATAAAATGTCCAGCCGAAAACAAAACCATACCGTAATTTTAAAAAGCGGAATTTTTGATATGACATAATGCCACAAAAAAATATCTCCCCTTTACACATACATAAAATAATGCTATAATATAAATAAGAATAAATCCGAACGGAGAATTAAGAAATGACGATTTCAGCTATAATAGTCTGCGGTGGAAATTCAACCCGCATGG
>CAMCMW010000172.1 GCA_945876155.1 uncultured Ruminococcus sp.
CATGACGTGGGAAAAATATGTATTCCCGACAGTATTCTTCAGAAACCCGGCAGGCTGACCGACGAGGAATTTGATATAATGAAATCTCATTCTGCCAAAGGGGGAAAGATAATCAAGGAGACATTTGCTCATATCGGCGACGAGAATCACAAGGAAATGGCTTATAAGGTTGCAAGATATCACCATGAAAAATGGAACGGCAGAGGATATCCCGACGGTCTTGCAGGTGAGGACATACCTCTTCCGGCAAGAATTATGGCTATTGCTGATGTGTTTGACGCTGTTTCGGAAAAGAGATGCTATCGTGACGCAATGCCCCTTGAAAAGTGTTTCAGTATTATTGAAGAAGGCAGAGACAGGGATTTTGACCCTGTTCTGGTTGACGCTTTTATGAATATCCGTGACGAGGTTACTAAGGTACACGACAGAAGTTTTTAAGATAAAACCGCACAAAGATGGAATTATTCTTTGTGCGGTTTTTTATACGAAAATATATTGACTTTGCGCTGTTAATAGTGTACAATAATTATAAGTATTGCAGAAAGAATATATACAATCTATGTTTTAGGGGGAATTTTTTATGAAAAAAAGATTGAAAAGAGGTCTTGCAGTTCTGACCGGAATTATGACCATGTTGTCAGCTGTGCCTGTTTCTTCACAGATGCAGGAATTTAAGGCGGCTGCTGCGGGTAATGTCCTTGCTTTTCCCGGAGCGGTAGGCGGAGGACGCTATTCAACAGGCGGACGTGGGGGAGAGGTTTATCACGTTACCAATCTTAACGACAGCGGTGCAGGTTCTTTCCGTGACGCAGTAAGCAAGTCAAACCGAATTGTAGTGTTCGACGTCAGCGGTACAATCGAACTCCAGAGCAATATTCTTGTTTCCAGCAATGTGACTATTGCCGGACAGACTGCTCCGGGCGGTTCTGGCATCACGCTGAAAAACTACAAACTGGGTATGAGCGGTGACAACATAATCTGCCGCTATATCAGCTCACGTCCCGGACCGTACAAGGCAACCAGCAGCGGCAATGACGCATGGGGCGGTGCAAAAGGCTCAAATTCGATAATCGACCACTGTTCCATGGGCTGGACTACAGACGAGCAGTGGGGATTGTACTCCAACAATGAATACTATACTGTTCAGTACTCCGTCATAGGTCCTGCCGATTCGTGGGGCGGACACAGCAAGGGTATTCACGGTTTCGGACTGATGATGGGCAAGGGTTACAGTACCTTCGACCACAACCTTATCGTGCATAACGTTTCAAGAAATTTCCGTGGAAAAGTTGTGGGTACTGAAACTGCTGATTTCACCAACAACGTAATCTACAACTGGGCATACCAGACCGCTTACGGTACAATCGGTCACTTGAATTATACCAACAACACCCTTAAAATGGGCAACGGAACCACCGGAGGAAAGCACTATGTAAGCGTTGACAGCAGTACCAGTCCGGAAAACTTTAAAATATTCCTTGAAGGAAACCGTATGCTCAACCAGGACGGTACTATTTATGATACGGTTACATCTGACAACTGGAACGGCATAACCGTTAAGGACGGACTGGGTATAACAAAGGATTCCGTAAAAAGCGATACAGCCTTTGAAACGACTGTAAACGGTGTAAATGTTTCAACAGCGTTAACTGCGGAAAGTGCAGAGGATTCCTTTGAACACGTTGTGAATTTTGCCGGAAACGGTATCTCTCCTGAGCTGAGGACAGCTGTTGACAAGCAGGCTGCCTATGAAACAAAAACAGGTACAGGAAATCTCAGCGGTACAGCGGCTTATGATGACGGCGATACCGACCAGAAAGCAAACCTTGACAAGTATAATATTCAGTGCGGTGTGACTTATGAGTACCCGTCAGCAGTGCTTACAAAAACTATTACAGATACCGACAACGACGGTATGCCAGACGAATGGGAGCTTGCAAGAGGACTCAACCCCAACGACGCCTCAGACACGAACGGCGATTACTGCGGTCAGGGCTACACCAACATCGAGTATTATATCAATGACCTGACTGTAGATTCATTCCCGGAGGGTGTGGTTACACTTTCACCGGAAACAACACAGGTTGAACCGGTTTCAGCCTTTGAAACCATAGAGGCAGAGAATTTTGACGAGCAGAGTGGTATTAAGACAGAGGACTGCTCCGAGGGCGGACAGAACGTCGGTTATATCGAAAACGGCGACTATATAATGTTCCGCAATGTGGATTTTGAGGACGGTGCAAAGAGCTTTACTGCCCGTGTTGCAGGCGGACAGGAGGGCTGTGCAATTGAAGTATATGTTGACAGTCTTGACGGCACGCCAATAGCAAAATGCAGTATTCCTTCCACAGGCGGCTGGCAGAACTGGACTGACGTTTCCTGCAATACTGCCGCAGTAACCGGCAAGCATACGCTTTATCTGAAATTTACAGGCGGCGAAGGATATCTTTTCAATATTAACAATTTTGTATTCGGACGTGAGGCAATTCCGCTGAACGGCAGCCTTATTAAAAACCTTGTGGTCAATGATTCTGAAAACAGTGCCGACTGGTCGATAGGCGAGGGAATGGCGAACGGTTCGCTGATTTACGGCGACAGAATTTTCACCGTTTTAAATCTGACGTATGAGCTGGTGGGTGCAGAGTATATAAAGACTGCCTGTGATTCCAAAAACTATACTGATACTCTCGGAACATTTACAGCCGGTGCAGATATTACCGTTTACACTGCAATGGACACAAGAGTAGACCCGGTTCCGGACTGGCTCGGTCAGTGGGAGAAAACAGCACTGTCCTTTGCAAGCTCAAATGATGTTACGTTTGTACTGTACAAAAAGAGCGTTAAGGAGGGCGAAATCGTAACTCTCGGCAGCAATTCGCAGTCCTCCTACTGTGTGAATTATACTGTTCTGGCGGTTAAGGAAACTGAAACTGTCAGAGGTGACATCAATCTTGACGGAAAGTTAAATGTTTCGGACGCAGTTTTATTGCAGCAGTATCTGCTGTGTTGTGCGGAACTTACGGAACAGCAGGGTAAACAGGCTGATATTATCAATGATAATTGCCTGAACGTGTTTGACCTTATTGCGATGAAAAGGTTGCTTAACTGAAACAAAGCAGCACTCATGGTAAAATATGAGTGCTGCTATTTTGTTATGTTTCTGTACTGATTTGCAGTAAAACCTGTTTCGGAGAGAAACTGGCGCATGAAGTATTTATCGTCAGTATAACCGCACTGTTCAGTAATTTCGGAAATGTTCATTGAGGTAACTGAAAGGCAGTATTTTGCAGTGGCAATGCGTGACAAAATGCAGTCCTGGTGAAAGCTTATGCCGAAACACTTCTTATAGATAGTCCTGAAATGCCCCGGACTGCCGGAATAGAAACTGCGTATTTCTTCGGTGTCAAAGGTTTCAGCCGGATTCATATAGATGTAACTGCGGATTTTCAGCAGTTCCTTATAATGCTTGTCACGCCGTCTTGCAGAAATGTTTTTCATCTGCACTTCAAATTCGGCACTGCACATTTCAGTTAGCTGGGAATAGGTACTGTCACCGCACTCAAAGGCACAGCATACAAAAGAATCCATGCCGTATTTTTTTATGTAGTCGGTATGCTGATACAGGATTGACGCAAGCCTGTCCGTGATAAATTGGGCGGAGTTTTCAGTCCTTACCAGACAAATGAATGTATCATTGTTGATTTTTGCGCAAATGTCATTGTTACCGCTGAACTGCCGCACTGCCTCTGCAACATCAAGCAGTGCATTTACTTTTTCCTTTGCGTTTACAAAATCATCATTGAAAAGGCAGATTCGGACTGCCGCAAAGTAAAGATTTTCTTTTTCGGTGGAAATAAACACTTTCTTTATGCCGTTTTCGTTATACATACCGGTAAGAGTATCACGCTGTTCCGAGAGATTCTGACATCTGGTAAGATAGCGGATATCATTTTTCATGCGCAGAAATTCAAGACCGTTTGACACAGTTTTCAGCCAGTTGCGGAAGATATGGTCAAAGGTGTCAGGGTGGTCGAATTTCAGAACAACGTATCCCAGCTCTCTGTCAGAAAAAAACAGTGGACAAAAGTAATAGGGAGCAGAGTTTCCGCTGAAAATTGCAGAAAACTCGTTTTTGTGGAATGTAAAAGGTTTATCGTTCCATATAAGATTGCAGCAGGTCATATTTTCAGAACTAATGTCATTTTCATACCAGTTTTCGTACAGGCAAAGATAAAGACAATCTCTGTCCCTTACCATAAACTGAAAATCCCTGCAAACCTGAACAAATTCATTTATGTTGTGACATTCAGTAAGACGGTGTTCAAACTGACTGAAAAGATTGAGAAAATCATAGGTCTGTTTGATATGCACGTCATTAAGTTCACGCTTTATGTCTTCAGGTCTTTCACCGCATTTACAGGTGTTTCCCGGAATAAGCGTACCTTTAGCCGGATAGAAATCACCGTATTCGCCTGTGGTGATTTTTTCATAAAGCAGTCTTACTGCCTCAATGCCAAGAGATTTTCTGTTTCTGCGGTAGGTGGTCAGAAGGGGAGTATGGCTATTGCGTTCACGGACATACTCATAACCGATAACCGACATTTTCTCCTGAACCGGCACAGACTGTTCCATAAATTCGTCCAGCAGTCCGTACGCCATATAATCATTGGCACAGATAAGAGCCTGAGGAAATGGCAGTTCACCGCTTATATATTTCTGAGCGGTTTGCTTTCCGGAATTGAGCCAGAAGTCACCAAAATACACTTTATTTTCGTTATATGCAATACCGTGTTTTTCCAGTCCACGGCGGTATCCTTCTACACGTTTCTTTGATACGTCAATACCCTCAAATCCTGTAAGAATATCAATATCAGTAAGACCGTGTACCTCAATAAGATGATTGGTGATATCC
>CAMCMW010000173.1 GCA_945876155.1 uncultured Ruminococcus sp.
CATTGACAGTATCAGAAAAAACGGCAGACCTGCCCTGCTTATGTGCTTTCTTCCAGCATTGTGTGAGATATCCGCAATGGTTATTATTGCACCAAAACTTTTCGGTATTACAGTACCCGAGGCGGCACTTGCAGGAGCAGTCCTGGCGGCGGTATCTCCGGCGGTTGTAGTACCGGCAATGATAAAGCTTACCGAAAGCAAAACCGGTACTGACAAGGGCATACCCCAGATAATCATGGCAGGAGCGTCGGCGGACGACATTTTCGTTATAACACTTTTCTCCTCTCTCTGCGGACTGGTGAAAACAGGTGAATTTTCAGTTTCCGCATTTGCTGATATACCGGTTTCAATAGTACTGGGTATTACCGCCGGAATTGCCACCGGTCTTGTACTGCACATAATATTCACTAAAATACATATCCGTGACACAGTAAAACTGCTTATCACGCTGAGCATATCCTTTATCCTCGTAACTCTTGAGGATTTCGGGAAACCGCCTTTTTCCGGACTTATTGCAATTATGGCTATGGGTATTGCCCTCACCCTTAAAACTCCTGTTCAGGCAAAAAGGCTTTCGGCTAAGTACTCTAAACTGTGGGTCGGGGCTGAACTGCTCCTGTTCGTGCTTGTGGGGGCTGAGGTCAACACAGACTATGCACTGAAATTCGGTCTCAAAGCAGTAGTACTGATATTTGCCGTTATGCTGTTTCGTATGCTGGGGGTGTTCCTGTGTATGCTGAAAACCAGACTTAATTTCAAGGAACGCCTTTTCTGTATGCTTGCATATATTCCAAAAGCCACCGTCCAGGCGTCTATCGGTTCTGTTCCCCTTTCCATGGGTCTGGACTGCGGAAATCTGGTACTAACAATTGCAGTTCTTGCAATACTGATTACTGCTCCTCTGGGTGCGGCGGCGATAGACTTCACCTCGGGCAAACTGCTATCCCAAGACGAAAACTCGTAAAATCTGACTATTTTCACAAAATCCCTTGCTTTTTTCCGGAAAAAGTAATATAATGTTATTATATAAGATTTTTTCAGAAAGGTTGTTTTTTACTGATGTTAATTTTAGTTGTTAATGCCGGAAGTTCATCACTTAAATATCAGCTGATTGATATGGATGACGAAAAAGTTATCGCAAAGGGAAACTGCGACAGAATCGGAATCGACGGTCACATTTCCCATAAAACACACGACGGAAGAACCCTCAACGAGGACTGCTCCTTCCCGACACATACAGAGGCTTTTGAAAAGCTTGTTGATACACTCTTAAACAGTGACGCTTCAGTTATCAAGAGTATGTCTGAGATTTCAGCAGTTGGTCACAGAATCGTACAGGGTGCTGAAATATTCAGCGAAACAACTCTCGTTACAGACGAAGTAATCGACAAAATCGACGAGCTGGCTGAGCTTGCACCTGTTCACAATCACGCTCATGCACTCGCTCTCAGAGCCTGCAAAAAGGTGTTTGACCCTTCCGTTCCCCAGGCTGTAGTATTCGACACAGCTTTCCACCAGACAATGCCTCCGAAGGCTTATATGTACGGTATTCCTTATGAGGACTACGAAAAGTACCACGTAAGAAAATACGGTTTCCACGGCACATCTCACAGATTCGTTTCAATGGCACTTGCAGAAGCTATGGGCAAGGACTTAAAGGACCTGAAGGTTGTTTCATGTCACCTCGGAAACGGTTCTTCAATTACAGCTATTGAAAACGGCAAGTCAATTGATACATCAATGGGATTTACTCCTCTTGACGGTATCATCATGGGTACAAGATGCGGTGCTATCGACGCCTCTGCTGTTACATACCTTGAAAAGAAACTCAACATGAACCCGGACGAAATGAGCAACTACCTCAACAAGCAGTGCGGATTCCTGGGCGTTTCCCACGTTTCATCAGACAACAGGGAAATCTACGCCGCTATCCACGAGGGTGACGAGAAGGCACAGCTTACTGCTGATATGTTAAGATATGAGATAAAGAAGTTCATCGGTTCTTACACAGCTGTTATGAACGGTCTGGACGCTGTTATCTTCACAGGCGGTATCGGTGAGAACTCATGGGAGGTAAGAGACGGCGTATGTACAAACGTTGACTATCTCGGCATCAAGATTGACCACGAACTGAACAAGACAGTAAGAGGCACTCTCACAAAGATTTCAACTCCTGATTCTAAGGTTGAAGTATGGGTAATCCCGACAAACGAGGAACTGCTTATCGCAAGAGATACTCTCGCACTGATTTCAAAGTAAGAATATTATGATTTTATTGCCTTGCACATCCGCTTACTTCGTAAGCTCCGTGCATATCGGCAAATAGTAAACAAAAAATATTTTTCGTTTACTATATCTTCATGGACTGCTGTATCGTTTCTGACGGTATGGCAGTCTTTTTTTAAGACGTTGTGGTAAACTAAATGCGTTTGTGGTAAAATACTGTTACCATGCCTTAAACCCCGTACCTACGGTGTTTGTGGTATTTGTGGCAAGTGTGGTAAGCATTTTTTCTATTCTTTTTCCTTAGGCTGTACTGTCAGTATATACTGGTTATATCAATAATACTTTTTATACTTCTAAGGAATTTTTGCTTACCACGTTACCACAAAGTACCTTAAGCCCAGTAACTACGCCATTTCCCGTATGGTAAGCAAGAACAATTTTATCTTACCACACACCTACCACACTTACCATATTCCGTCTTTTTTATTCCCGGCATTGCATTATTGTGAAATTTGGTGTAAAATAATAAGGACAAACTGCGAAGGAGTGTTAAATTATATGTTTAAACTCAGGCGATTCCTGAAAAACTACAAAAAGGAACTGGTTTTGGGTCCCTTTTTCAAACTGCTGGAGGCAATATTTGAACTTATTGTTCCCCTCGTCACCGCAAGGATAATTGACGTGGGTATTAAAAACAACGATTCAGCCTATGTCTGGAAGATGTGCGGTGTACTGGTACTGCTGGGTGTATGCGGACTGGGCTTTGCTCTCACCTGTCAGTTTTTCGCCGCAAAATGCGCATACGGCTTTGGCACGGAACTGAGAGACGCTTTGTACAGACACATTAACCGTTTCTCCCATGCCGAGATTGACAGGTTCGGTACGTCCTCTCTCACCACACGTCTTGTCAATGACACCAATCTTGCCCAGAACGGCGTGAATATGTTCATACGCCTTGCGGTCCGTGCGCCGTTTCTCATTATCGGTGCGGCTGTTATGGCTATGCTGCTGGACTTCAAGCTGTCACTTGTTTTCCTGATTGCCGCCCCTGTTATTGCGGTGATAATAGTTGCAATCATGAAAAAGACAGTACCCATGTACAAGAAAATCCAGAAAAACCTCGACCGCATTTCCCTCCTCACAAGAGAAAACCTTGAAGGCGTGAGGGTTATCCGTGCGTTCTCCAAACAGGATAAGGAAAAGCAGGAGTTTAACGACGCCAGTAATGAGCTTGCTGAAAACTCAATCAGTGCCGGAAAGATTTCAGCAATCCTCAACCCAATTACATTCATGATTATGAATCTGAGTATCGTTGCCATTCTCTGGTTCGGGGGAAAAAGAGTTGACGCCGGAAACCTGTCACAGGGCGAAATTACGGCGTTTGTAAACTACATGACACAGATTCTCCTTGCACTGGTAGTTCTGGCAAACCTTATCGTAGTATTCACCAAGGCGGCGTCCTCTGCCTCACGTATAAACGAAGTCTTTGAAACTGAACCCACTCTCTCCGGCGGTACAAAAGCAAAATTTGATTTTACCAAACCAGCTGTTGAATGTGAAAACCTCTCCTTCACTTACCCCGGGGCAGGTGCGGAGTCCTTGAAAAACATAAGCTTTACCCTTAACCGTGGGGAAACTCTGGGTATAATCGGCGGTACTGGTTCGGGCAAGTCCACTCTTGCAAACCTTATCCCCCATTTTTACAACATAACTGAGGGTACACTGAAAATTTTCGGCAGTAATATCGAGGACTATTCCCTTGCATTTCTGCGCAGTTCAATCGGGGTTGTTCCCCAGAAAGCCGCACTGTTTTCGGGTACTGTCCGGGAAAATATGCGCTGGGCTAATCCTTACGCCACAGACGATGAGATTATAAAGGCACTGAAAACCGCACAGGCGTGGGATTTTGTAAGCGCTCTCCCGGACGGTCTTGACACACGTATTGCACAGGGCGGCAAAAACTTCTCCGGCGGACAGCGTCAGCGACTGACCATTGCACGAGCCCTTGTGGGAGAACCAACCATAGTGATACTTGACGACAGCATGAGCGCTCTTGACTACGCAACAGATTTTGCACTGAGAAAAGCACTTGCTGAAAATCTGAAAAACACAGCCGTGATAATGATTTCCCAGCGTGCCACAACCCTTAAAAATGCCAATTCTATACTCGTTCTTGACGACGGCGAAATGGCTGGTCTTGGCACTAATGAACAGCTGCTTGAAAGCTGTGAGGAATACAAGGAAATCTACAATTGTCAGATGAAATGAGGTGAACCCTTTGATTAAAACATTAAAAAGAATTTTAGGCTATGTCAAGCCGTATAAAATGTACCTTGCCGCCGCAATCGTCTTTTCCTTTGTGGGGGTACTGCTTTCGCTGTTTGTTCCGGTGTTTATAGGAAAAGGCGTTGACCTTATTGTGGGAAAGGGTAACGTTGATTTTAAAGGACTTTTAAAGCTTGCCGGAGTACTTGCCGCAACAGTCCTTGTCAGCACCTTTTTCCAGTGGCTGACTGCTCTTGCCACCAACAGGCTTTCCTACAATACTATACGTGACATAAGAACAGACCTCTTTGACAAGCTGAACAGTGTACCCTTAAAATATATAGACAGGAACTCAAAGGGTGAACTGATAAGCCGTGCGGTAAACGATATTGAAATTATCTCAGACGGT
>CAMCMW010000174.1 GCA_945876155.1 uncultured Ruminococcus sp.
TTGGAGGTGTTATGGTCGAATTAATAAAACACATTTTAAAAATCATAACCAACAACTCCGAAACACTGAATTTCTTTTTCACTTTATTTGCCATAACATCACGCTTGCATAAAACAAACGCTTCCTCCCTTCGATTTACTCAGTCTGTTTTGCAAAGTTAATAACATTTGCAGTCTGGTAACAGCACTTTGTAATTCTTGCTTTTGTAATTTCATTTCCTGTCAGCTGTTCAACTATTTCCCCGTCAACCATAATAAGAACTCTGTCACAGATCTGTTCAAGCTGTTCGTAATCTGAACTGGAACAGATAACCGTCATACCGCTTTTCTTTACAGATTGTTCAATCAGATTGTATATAGCCTGACGTGCGCCGATGTCAATTCCCTGTGTAGGTTCATGCAGTATCAGCAGATGAGGGTCTTCCTGAATCCATTTTGCAAGCAAAACCTTCTGCTGGTTGCCTCCTGACAGCATTCCGAATTCCAGGTCGATATTATTAGGGTATACTGTATATTCCCTGGAAAGCTTATCTGACTTTCTGCGGATTCCCTTCTTATTCAGAAAAGCAGTGCGGTAATGTTTCAGTGACTGCATCATCATATTTTCAAATATTTCAAGATTCAGCACACCGCCGTTGTTCTTTCTGTCAGCCGGGATAAGAGCCATATTTGCGGCAACTGCTTTTTTAGGTGAGAAATTATGAAGATTATATTCACTGTTCTCAAACTCAAAACTGCCCTCAGAACCTTTGACATCTCCGAACAGCAGATAGGGTATTTCTTCAAAGCCGGAGCCGGCAAGACCAGTTATTCCAAGAACTTCTCCCGGATATACCTTAAAGCTTGTATTTCTGACTATATTTCCGGAAAAATTCTTTATTTCCATTAACGGTTCTTTGTTGTCATAATCATCTGAATCTTTAAGCTCAACATGATATTCACTCAGACTTTCACCGAGTATCATTTCAATAATCTCGTCCTTGCTTGACATATGAGTATTTCCGTGTCCCACATTCCTGCCGTTTCTCAGGACTGTATATGAGTCTGTAAGCGCCATTACTTCATCAAGGTCATGAGATACGAATATTACGCTGATACCTTCGTATGCGATAGAATGGACAAGACTGAAAAGGGTATCAACTTCTGTTCTCGGAAGAAATACTGTAGGTTCATCAAGCACAAGCAGTCCTTTGCCCCGGATTCCGGAATTATGAAGTTCCATAACGGCTCTTATAATAGCAAGCATTGCCTTCTGGACCGGTCCGAGGGTCGATACAACTGCATCAGGCTGTATATCCAGACCATACTTCTTAAAGACTTCAACTATCTCTTTATTAATTGATTTCCAGTTGATTTTCATCTGATTTTTCGTTGCAATATCAGAAAGAATCCAGTTTTCAGCAACTGTAAGAGTATCTTCAAGTCCAAGATCCTGATGAACGAAACTCATCCCGTATTTTTTAAATTCGCCCGGTAAAAGCGGAAGTTTTACTTTTTCACCGTTTACATAAAGCTCACCGCCTTTGTCAGGAGCGTGATAACCTGATAAAACTTTGATGAGGGTTGATTTTCCACAGCCGTTTTTGCCCAGCAGACCCATGATTTCACCGGGCATTACCATGATTTCAACGTCATCAAGAGCTTTATTGCTTCCAAATGTTTTTGATATGCCTTTAAGGTAAAGTGCTGTCTTTTTTACAAAATCATTACTTCCCTGCATATATATTCACCACCCGTTAAACTGCGTCGGTACCTTTTTCTCCTGTACGGATTTTAATTGTTTCGGCAACATCGTAAATAAAGATTTTACCATCACCCATTTCTCCGGTAGGAAGTTCTTTAAGGATACGCTCAATAAGCTTTTCCGCAACTTCTTCGGTTACAACCGTTTCAACCTTTGTCTTTGAAAAAATTTCTTCAAAATAAGGCTTGCCTCTGAAGATGTACTGCGAACTTTTCTGATTACCATAACCTGAAATATTGCTGAACATAGCACCGCTTGCATGGCACTCACTGAGAATTCTTTTCAGATGAGATACTTTTTCAGGTCGGATAACGATTTCAAGTTTCTTTAACATACGACTACCTCCTTAAAATAAAAAGGCAATGAAACTCTTTCATAGCTCCATTGCCTTTGTTAGTGTATATTATATATCAGTCAGCTCGTTTTTTCAATACTGTTCACCCATTCGTCAAACCCTCGTCAATGACAATTATTGACGGGGGCTGGAATTAAAGACTATAATTATGCTGCTATTCCTGATTACGTAACAAGGCGGTTTTCTCATACTCAAAATAACAAAGTCAAATTCTTACTTTACAAATCACCCGATTCACGATATAATTATATATATAAGTGAAGTAAAGCTCTGCCAAATCAGGGAAAATCTAATTGGCGGAGCAATAATTTACAATTAATAAAAGGAGAATTAAGGTAATGGAAGAAAAAAAGAACAACAAAGCCCTGAAAATTGTAATTGCCGTTATGGCTGTTATAATTTTAGCGCTTGCCGGAGTTGTTACGGCATTCATTCTCAAGGGCGACGATGACAAGCCAAAGGAGGAATCCTCTGCGACGGAGGTTGTGACCGAGGCTGAAACCACCGCCCCAACCACAACAGTGACCACAACTGTCCAGACAACAGTTATGACCACAACGCTCCACATAAGTCCTACTGAAACAGTAAGCTTTTCAATGGGCAGTGAAAAGAGCGATATCAACGAAATCCTCGACCATGACGGCAACAAGACCTACAAGGCAAAGCTCAGTGAATTTGCAAAACCGGGTGACAAAATCGACTCCTTCGTTTTTGTTTTCTATGCTGAGGACGGCTCGTCAAATATCAGCAGCTACAAGGGTGCCTGCGGAATTTCCGTTGACAATTCCTGCAAGGCTGCCACCGATGACGGCTGGTATCAGTCGGACGACTTTGAAATGGACGTAAACAGCGCTTATCTTGAAGTCAAGTGGGACGTTCCGGGAGATATAAAGGACTACGTAAACATCAGTGACAAAGGCTACATAGAAATCGGCTACTGGTGGGGCGGACTTCAGAAGTTAAGGCTTTCAAGCATCATCTGCAATTACTCCACATCTGCTGAAATCCCGGTTGACGGTACAAAGACAATTGAACCAGACAAAACTCTCAAATACGGCAGTGAAAGCGATAAGACAGTAAAACTACCTCTTGCTGATATGATAGGGGAGGACAGCACTCCGCAGTACTTTGAATTTAACATCAAAGCCGGAGGTGAACTCCAGAAATATGCCGGTGCATTCGGTATCTCCGTTGACGATTCCTGTTCTGACAAAACGGACAAGGGCTGGTATCAGAGCGGTAACGTTGCTGTAATGACCAACTCTGACAGCTGCACCCTCTACTGGCTCGTTCCGGACGAAATCAAGGAATACATCAAATCAGACGGCGAAGTTATGCTTGGCTACTGGTGGAGCAAGCAGGAGTCTGTTACCCTTGAATCGGTAACAGTTAAATACAGCAGCGGTTCTGCTCCGGCTGTTGATACGGACGCTGACGCAGAAGTGCCAAAGGAAAACAATAAAAAAGAAAATAAAGAGGAAAGCTCAGAGGTCAAAAGCTCCGCTGATATCGTAAAGGACATGAAAATCGGCTGGAACCTGGGCAACACTCTCGACTGCTACAACATAACATGGGAAGTTGACGATTTTGAAACAGCCTGGGGCAATCCTAAAACAACAAAGAAAATGATTGACACTGTAAAGGCTGCCGGCTTTAACGCTGTCAGAATACCAGTCACCTGGAACGAGCATATGAACGGTGACAAAATCGACGAGGCATGGCTTAACAGAGTAAACGAAGTGGTTGACTATGTTATCGACAACGATATGTACGCTATCATCAACGTTCACCATGACGATTACACCTGGCTCAATCCCAGCAAGGCTGATGAGTCAAAGGTTAAGGAAAAGCTTGTGAAGATATGGGAACAGCTTGCCGCACGTTTCAAGGACTATGACTATCATCTCCTCTTTGAGGGTATGAACGAACCGAGAATTATCGGCGGTGAAAATGAGTGGACCTGCGGTACTGC
Source organism: uncultured Ruminococcus sp. (assembly GCA_945876155.1). Classification (GTDB taxonomy): domain Bacteria; phylum Bacillota; class Clostridia; order Oscillospirales; family Ruminococcaceae; genus Porcipelethomonas. The sequence continues at coordinate 4,071 of CAMCMW010000174.1, forward strand.
GGAAGAGCGTGAGGTTATCAACAATCTGTTTGCGGCGTTTGTGGAAACAGTGAGAAAGTCCGGCGGAAACAACGCTACACGTTCCCTTATAATCACTGCTCATGCTGCCGCTATGGACGAAACTGGTATCAAGGACGTTAAAGTCCCGGACGACGACAGAATAATCGTTTCAATTCACTACTATTCTCCGTGGGATTTTGCCGGAAACGAGGACTCAAGGTCTGACTGGGGCAGCGATGCTGACAAGAAAGAACTTGACAAGGGCTTTGACCTGGTTAAGAAGTACTTTATTGACAAGGGCGTTCCGGTTATAATCGGTGAATGCGGTGCTACAAACAAGGGCAACGACGATGTCCGTGCAAGCTACATGGAATACTACATAAAGGCTGCAAAGCAGAGAGGTATTACCTGCTTTATCTGGGATAACGGTACTAAAGATGAGTTCGGACTCCTTGACAGAAAAAATAACTCCTGGTATTTCAAGAAAATTGTTGAATCGGCTGTTAATGCTGCTAAATAAGACTAAATCCGGTGCGTTTGCACCGGATTTGTTTTTATAAAATGGGTTTTTATTGTTCTTCCAAAATTCCCATAATCGCTTGTAATTTGGGTTTATTTGTTATCCGGCATATAAGCGAAAGACTGAAATAAGCTATTTTATGCATTTCAGACGGTCCATCAAGAATCCATCTTGCTCGGTTATAAATTGGAGCATATTCAATTACAATTTCTTTCAGTGCTTTATTGTTTAATGTCTTAATCCTTGACGGATTAAGAATAAAAGAAGCTAATGTTTTTGAAATGGTTATTCCAAATTCTTTA
>CAMCMW010000175.1 GCA_945876155.1 uncultured Ruminococcus sp.
GAATAAGTATGACATATAGAGCAATTTTATTAAATAAAACTGTCTAATAAAAAGTAAGGGAAGCGAAAAATCAGATGGATATTATGGAATCTGCACTTAACAAGCACAGGGAATGGAAAGGCAAGATTGAAATTGTTTCAAGAACCACTGTGAACAACCGTGACGAGCTGTCACACGCATACACACCTGGTGTTGCAAGACCGTGTCTTGAAATTGAAAAGAATCCGGAGCTGTCCTATGAGCTGACAAGACGTCATAATCTTGTTGCTGTAATCACAGACGGAACTGCCGTTTTGGGACTGGGAGATATCGGTCCGGAGGCTGCAATGCCGGTTATGGAGGGAAAGTGTGCGCTTTTCAAGGAGTTTGCGGACGTTGACGCATTTCCGATCTGTGTTGACTCAAAGGATACAGATGAAATCGTAAACACAATAAAGCTTATTTCAAAAAGCTTCGGCGGAATAAATCTTGAGGATATCTCCGCACCGAGATGCTTTGAAATCGAAAAAAGATTAAAGGAACTTGTTGATATTCCGGTTTTCCATGACGACCAGCACGGTACAGCAATCGTTGCAAGTGCCGCAATGATAAATGCTGCAAAGACTGCCGGAAAGAAAATCTCAGACATGACTCTTGTAATAAACGGTGCAGGGGCTGCCGGAATTGCAATTGCAAAGCAGTTTATTACACTGGGAATCGGCAATATTATAATGGTGGATATCAACGGAATCATCTGTGACGGTGATGAGTTTACAAATCCATCACATTATGAGATTGCAAAGGTCACAAACAAAAATAAGATAAGAGGCGGACTTGCCGACGCTATGAAGAATGCTGACGCATTTATAGGAGTTTCAAAGCCGGGACTGGTTTCAGGAGATATGATAAAGTCAATGGCGGACAAGCCTATCGTTTTCGCAATGGCAAATCCAACACCGGAAATCATGCCGGAGGACGCAAAGGCGGCAGGCGCATTTGTTGTGGGAACAGGACGCAGTGACTATCCTAACCAGATAAACAATGTTGTGGCATTTCCGGGCGTGTTCAAGGGCGCTTTAGCCGTAAGAGCAAAGGACATAAACGAGGAAATGAAACTTGCTGCGGCTTATGCTATTGCAGGCAGCGTTCCGGAGGACAAGCTTACTTCTGAAAATATTCTGCCTGACCCGTTTGACAGAGAAATACCAAAGGCAGTTGCAAGGGCAGTTGCAAAGGCGGCAATTGAATCAGGAATTGCAAGAAAAAAGGAGTTTGAGATATAATGAAAATTGCATATATACCAAAGGGAGTCTGCTCAAAGCAGATAAATATTGAGGTTGAGGACGGTATTGTAAAAAACGTTGAGTATATCGGCGGCTGTAACGGTAACCTTAAAGGAATAGGTTCTCTTGTAAAGGGCATGAAGGTTGAGGACGTTATTGACAGGCTGGAAAATATCAAATGCGGCATGAAAAATACATCTTGTCCTGACCAGCTTGCACAGGCTTTGAAAGAAAATTTCTGATATCTGACATCTTCTTAAAGCATACCGGTACAGGTGTGCTTTAAGCTGTAATTAGGCGGTTAAAACAGCTGTGGGGGTGATATTATAAAAAAAATAAAAAAGCTCTTTAACAGGAACTTCCTTATAATATTAATGCTCCTTATTCAGGCATTATTTATTATTTCATTCTTTTTAAGTATCTACGAAGATCTGACTACTGTTGTTTACAGCGTCCAGACTGCTTTGTCCGTTGCAATCGTATGCTATGTCATAAACAGGCGTGATACTAATCCGGCGTACAAGCTGCTTTGGACTATAATGATTCTTATTATACCGATTTTCGGAACGTTTATGTACATTTTTCTCCATGCTCAGCTTGGAACAATTTTCTTTAAAAGCAAAAAAAATCAGCTTGTAAAGCTGACTAAACCGCTGATTCCACAGGACGAAAATGTAATGGACGAACTGAAGGAAGAGTCCCTGTATGTGTCCCACCTTGCACAGTATGTCAATGATTACGGCTGTTATCCGATTTATAAGAATACTTATGTGGAATATTATAAAGTCGGCGAGGAAAAATATGCCTCACTGCTCTGCGAACTCCAGAAAGCAAAGAAGTACATTTTTATGGAGTACTTTATAATAGACCAGGGTATGGTCTGGGACAGCGTTCTTGATATACTTGTAAAAAAAGCAGAAGAGGGCGTTGAAGTCAGACTGCTTTATGACGGTATGGGAAGTCAGTTTATTCTGCCCACCTATTATAACAGGTATCTGGAAACAAAGGGGATAAAGTGCCGTGTTTTCAACGAGTTCAGACCGTTTCTCTCAACCGCACAGAATAACCGTGACCACAGAAAAATTGTTGTAATTGACGGTGTAACTGCGTTTAACGGGGGAGTGAATCTTGCCGATGAATATATAAATGAAAAGGAGCGTTTCGGTCACTGGAAAGATACTGCCGTTATGCTCAAAGGCGAGGCGGTGTGGAGCTTTGCGGTCATGTTTATCCAGATGTGGGAGCGTAAAACCCGTCAGCTGAGCAACTATGAAAAGTATAAGCCTGACAGACTTGAAAGCTTTGTTCCGGCAGAGGGCTTTGTCCTGCCTTACGGGGACAGTCCGACAGACAACGAAAACGTTGGTGAGCTTATTTATCTTGACATTATAAATAAAGCAAAGGACTATGTTTACATCACGACCCCTTATCTTATACCGGACAATGAGCTGATAACCGCACTTGGCTTTGCGGTCAAAAGCGGAGTTGATGTAAGGATAATAGTTCCCCATATTCCGGATAAATGGTACGCTAACTACGTTGGCTGGAATTATTGCAAAGAACTTATAATGCTCGGTGTTAAAATATATGAGTATATGCCGGGTTTTATTCACGCAAAAAACTTTCTGGCTGATGATGAGGTGGCAACTGTCGGAACGGTAAATCTTGATTACAGAAGTCTTTATCTTCACTTTGAGTGCGGTACATTTATGTACAAAGTACCGGCAATTTCAAGAATAAAGGCGGACTTCATGGAAACTCTTGCCAAGTGCAGGCGTATTACCCTGAAAGACTGTCAACAAAGACCACTTATAAAACGAATAACAGGCGGAGTGCTGCGAATGATAGCACCGCTTTTATAAAAAGGAGAATTTAAAATGAGCGAATGTACACATGATTGTTCGTCCTGCAGCCAGAGCTGTGGGGACAGAAAACCTGAAAGCCTGCTTGAAAAACCCCATGAGCAGAGTCACATCAAAAAGGTAATCGGAATCGTCAGCGGAAAGGGAGGCGTCGGAAAGTCGATAGTTTCCTCGATACTTGCTGTAAATATGCAGAGAAAAAATTACAGCACAGCAGTCCTCGACGCTGATATCACAGGCCCCTCCATTCCAAAAGCATTCGGCATAAAGGAAAAGGCTGCCGGAAATGAAAGCGGTATTTTCCCGGCTGAAAGTGCCACAGGAATAAAGGTAATGTCCGTAAACCTTATGCTTGAAAACGATACCGACCCGGTTATCTGGAGAGGACCAGTTATTGCTGGAGTTGTAAAGCAGTTCTGGACTGACGTTATGTGGGGCGATGTTGACTATATGTTTGTGGATATGCCTCCGGGAACAGGCGACGTTCCGCTGACTGTTTTCCAGTCCATACCAGTTGACGGAATTATTGTTGTTACATCTCCGCAGGATCTTGTTTCCATGATAGTTGCAAAGGCTGTGAAGATGGCAGAAATGATGAATATTCCGATTCTGGGTGTAGTTGAAAACATGAGTTATGCTGTCTGTCCTGACTGCGGAAAGAAAATCAATGTTTTCGGTGAAAGCAAGCTTGAAAGTGTTGCCCAGGAGTATAAGCTTGAAATCCTCGGCAGACTGCCTATGGACCCACGCCTTGCCTCTGCCTGTGACAGGGGAGCGATTGAGCTTTACGACGGTGACTGGCTTGATAAAGCGGCTGAAAAAATTGAAAATATCTGATAAAAAAACAGCGGACGCCTTTAGAATGGGCGTCCGTTTTACTGTTTATATTTCGCCGATATAATTTTCTACAAAATCATTGAGAGAATTTACGGGAACTGATTTTTCAGCAATGATGCCAAGTAATTTGTCAGTTTCGTTGATATCAGTCATAACATCATTAACTGAGCAGTTTCCGGAAATGTCTGACGCTGAAATGCCGTATGTATCTGCAAAACCGTTTTCCGACTGAGCACTGTGCCTGTAGATAAAATAGCAGATTCTTTTGTCGCAGCTTAAAGCTGAACTGATGATTTCGTATAACATAATTATGTACCTCCTGATTTGGTTTATAATTACATTATACCACATAATTCGACATATTTATTGCACCGTTTTCGCAAATTTCGACAAAATCGATTAAATAAATTTACTGCGGAAAATTATCAAAAGTTTCAGCAGTCTTTTCAATTACAATTTTTCCGAAAGTGATGTCCGTCAGCTTGTCCGTAAACGGCTTTTCAAGCTCGGACTTTACATTCAGCGTTATGGTTACGTCATTGGCGTATCCGGTTTCAATCACCTTGATTTCGTAGTCGGGGAGTATGTACGTGATTTTTCCGTAAAGGTCGTAGGGGACAGTCAGCTTTAATGTTGTACAGCTGTACATTCTAAGAATCTCCGCCGCCTCAACTGCAAGTGCGGCACTGTGGGAATACGCCCTCACAAGTCCGCCGCCGCCGAGAAGTATGCCGCCGAAATATCTCGTCACAACACAGCAGACGTCAGTCAGACCGTTTTTCTGCAAAACGTCCAGCACAGGAATACCGGCAGTACCCTGGGGTTCGCCGTCATCGGAATAGCGTGTGATATTGTCATTCTGGAGTATATATGCGTAAACGTTGTGTTTT